>DASVDR010000007.1 GCA_036381015.1 Gammaproteobacteria bacterium | reverse complement strand
GCGTCGCGCTCGCCGTCGCGGCCGTGCCGGAAGGCTTGCCCGCGATCGTCACGGCCGTGTTGTCGCTCGGCGTGCAGCGCATGGCGCGCCGCAATGCGATCGTCCGCCGCCTCGCCGCCGTCGAGACGCTCGGCTCCGCGGGTGTGATCGCGTCGGACAAGACGGGCACGCTCACCCGCAACGAGATGACGGCGCGGGCCGTGGTGACGGCGAGCGGCCGCGTCGAGCTCGCCGGCACGGGCTACTCGCCCGAAGGCGACGTGACCGCCGCGGGCGGCGGCACGGTCGAAGGCGACTTGCGGAGCGAGCTCGTGCGCGCGCTCACCGTGGCCGAGCGCGCGAACAATGCGGCGCTCGAGCTCCGCGACGGCCGGTGGACGATTCAGGGCGACCCGACGGAGGGTGCTCTCACCGTCGCCGCTCGCAAGGCCGGGCTCGGCCGCGACACGCTCGACCGGCGCTACCCTCGGCTCGCCGAGATTCCGTTCTCGTCCGAGCGCAAGCGGATGAGCACGATCCACGCGGACGCGGAGCGCGACGCCGTTATCGTCATGACGAAGGGCGCGCCGGACGTGCTGCTCGAGCACTGCACGGCGGAGCTCGTCGGCGCCGACACCCGGCCGCTGACCGCCGATCGCCGCGCAGCGATTCTCGCGGCCAACGAAGCGCTTGCGGACGAGGCGCTGCGCACGCTCGGCCTCGCATTTCGCGAGCTGCCGAAACCCGCAGTCGAGCTCGAAGCGGTCGATTCCCGCATCGAGCGAGATCTCGTCTTCGTCGGCCTGATCGGGATGATCGACCCGCCCCGCGCCGAGGCGAAGGAGGCCGTCGCACGCGCGAAGCGTGCCGGCATTCGCACGATCATGATCACCGGCGATCATCCGCGCACCGCCGCCGTGATCGCCGAGGAGCTGGGGATCGCCGGCGACGGCCGAGCGGTCACCGGCGCGGAGCTCGCGACGAGCTCCGACGAGGACGTCGACGGCATCGTTCGCGACGTTTCCGTCTACGCCCGCGTCGATCCGGAGCACAAGCTGCGGATCGTGCGCGCGCTCCAGCGGCGCGGGATGACGGTCGCGATGACCGGGGACGGCGTGAACGATGCGCCGGCGCTGAAAGCGGCCGACATCGGCATCGCGATGGGGATCACCGGCACCGACGTCTCGAAGCGGGCCGGCGACATGGTGCTCGCGGACGACAATTTCGCGACGATCGTCGCCGCCGTCGAGGAGGGCCGCGCGATCTTCGCGAACATCCGCAAGTTCTTGCGCTATCTCCTGTCGTCGAACGTCGGCGAGGTCGTGACGATGTTCTTCGGCGTGCTGCTCGCGGACGCGATCGGGTTGAGCGCCGCGGCGGGAGAGGGCGCCTTCGCGTTGCCGCTGCTCGCGACCCAGATCCTCTGGATCAATCTCGTCACCGACGGTGCTCCCGCGCTCGCGCTCGGCGTGGACCCCCCGGACTCCGACGCGATGACGAGGCCGCCGCGCCCGGCACGGGAGGGCGTGATCACGCCGCGAATGTGGCGCGGCATCTTCGCGGTCGGTGCGATCTTCGCGGCCGGAACGCTGCTCGTGATCGACGTGAGCCTACCCGGCGGGCTCGTGGAAGGCTCACGCGGCCTGCGTGAAGCGCAGACGATGGCCTTCCACACGCTCGTGCTGTTCTCGCTCTTCAACGTCTTCAACGCCCGCTCCGACGAGCGCACCGCCTTCGCGGATCTCTTCGCGAACCCGTGGCTCTGGGGTGCGGTCGGGCTCTCGCTTGCGTTGCAGGCGGCGGTGCTCTACACGCCGTTCCTGCAGCGCGCCTTCTCGACGACGCCGTTGAGCCTCGCGGATTGGGTGCTCTGCACGGTGATCGCGAGCTCGGTGCTGTGGCTGCGGGAGCTCGGCAAGGCTTTCGGGCGATTGCGGCCGGAGACGTCGCCGGGCGCCTCGGAGGCCGAGCGGCCTGCGTCGACGCGCGGAGGCGCCGCGGCGCGGGATTGACTCCGACGCCTTTCGGCCGAGCGCCGTGCGAGCCCGGGCGCCCGGGAACGCGCGGTCAATCCGCGGCCCGAGCCTCCTCCCGTTCGCGGCGCTCGCGCCGTTCCGCCTGGCGGCGCAACGCCCGCTCGCGCAGCTTGTCGAGCCGCTCTTGCTGCTCCTCCGCGCTGAGCTCGCGCGGCTCGGGCTTCGTGCATTCGAGCACGGCCCAATCGAGCTCACGCTGGTAGTCGAGCGTGTTCATCGCGTTCGTCGCGGCCTGAATGAAATAGAGGCTGACGCCGAGCTCCCTTTCGAGGGCTCTCACGTCCATCGTCGTCATGCGGCTGCCGAGCCGAAGCGCGCCGCGCAAGTCGCAGCGGAATCCGGCTTCGCTCCCCTGGGTGGAGAAGTCGTTCGAGCCGCGGGCCTCGACCGGATTGCCCCACTGCCAGGTGAAGTCCTTCTGCGGCAAGCTGACGCCGAACTGTGCGGCGGCCGGACCGGCGAACCCGAGCGCAACGAGCGCCCCGGCGGCGGCGGAGACGGATCGATAGACACTCATCGTAACGCTCCCGCTTCGCGTCCCGCCCATTATGCAAATCGCCGCCCGGACCCGCCAGCGCATCGCGCGCCGTGCGGTACGTTTCTTGCTTTCCGATCCGCAACGATTCTGCATGGGGCGGCCGCGGCTGAGCGCAAACGGGGGTCTGGATCGTGGACGGCAAGGCAGGCGCGAAGGGCTCGTGGATGGCACAGCCCCCCGGGGAACGGCGCGGCGGCGATCGACGGGCGCCGCAGCACGGCGGAAGGCCCGGCGAAGGGGGGAGCCGCAGGCCGGGCGACGACAAGCCCTCGATGCCGCGCAACACCTGGATCTGGTTCGTTCTGATCCTCGTCGCGAATTTCCTGCTCGTCCGGACGTTCTTCTCGGAGCCCGACGCGGCGCTCACGGTGCCGTACACCGTGTTCAAGGAGCAGGTCGCGGCCGGTAACGTCGAGGCGATCTACAACCAGGGCCAGAGCATCGAGGGGCGTTTCGTCCGGCCCGTGACGTATCCGCCTCCTCGGACGGCCGCCGACACGGACGAGGGCGGCGCGGCCGCGCGGGGCGGCGAACGCTCCGACGCGCCGGCCGAGCGTTCCTCCGGCGGCGACGCCGCGGGCTCCGAAGCGCCGGCCCGGGGACCGCTCGGCGAGCGGCCCGAGCCGCGCACCGGAAGGACCTTCGAGACGACGCTCCCGACCTTCGTGGATCCCGGCCTCGAGGCCTTGCTGATCGATCACGGCGTCGAGATCACCGCGGAGCCGATCAGCTCCGGCGGATCGCCGCTCAGCGTCCTGCTGTTCGGCTTCGGGCCCGCGATCCTGATCATCGCCTTCTACGTGTGGCTCTTCCGGCGCGCGGCGAAGCAGGGCGGCGGGCTCGGCGGAGGCCTGATGGGCATCGGGCGAAGCAAGGCGCGGCGCTACGACGCGGAGCGAGACGCTCGAGTGACGTTCGACGACGTCGCCGGCATCGACGAGGTCGAGGCAGAGCTCGTCGAGATCGTCGATTTTCTGAAGTCTCCGGAAAAGTACACCCGCCTCGGCGGCACGGCGCCGAAAGGCGTGCTGCTCGTCGGCGCGCCGGGAACCGGCAAGACGCTGCTCGCGCGCGCGGTCGCCGGCGAGGCCGGCGTGCCGTTCTTCTCGATGAGCGCCGCGGAGTTCGTCGAGATGATCGTCGGCGTCGGCGCCGCGCGGGTGCGCGATCTCTTCAAGCAGGCGCGGGAGCATGCTCCGGCGATCATCTTCATCGACGAGCTCGATGCGATCGGCCGCGCGCGCGGCGGGCTCGCGATCGGCGGCGCTTCGAGCGAGCAGGAGCAGACCCTGAACCAGATCCTCACGGAGATGGACGGCTTCTCGAGCCGCGAAGGCATCATCGTGCTCGCCGCAACGAATCAGCCGGACGTCCTCGATCGGGCGTTGCTGCGCCCGGGACGCTTCGACCGCCGCGTGGTCGTGAACTTGCCGGACAAGAAAGGCCGCGTGGAGATCCTGAAGATCCATACGCGCCAGACGCCGCTCGCTTCCGACGTGAGCCTCGAGGAGCTCGCCGCGGCCACACCCGGGTTCTCCGGCGCCGACATCCGCAACCTCGTGAACGAAGCCGCGCTGCTCGCGGCGCGCCGCAATCGCAACGAGGTGCAGCAGCGCGATTTCCTCGACGCGCTCGAGAAGATCGTGCTCGGGCCGGAGCGACCGCTGCTGCTCACGCAGGAGGACCGCGAGCGCATCGCGTACCACGAAAGCGGGCACGCGATTCTCGGGCTGCTCGTCCCGGGCGCCGATCCCGTGCACCGCGTCACGATCGTGCCGCGCGGGCAGGCCCTCGGCGTGACTTACCAGCGGCCCGACAGCGACCGCTACAACTACCCCGAGGCGTATCTGCGTGCGAGGATCGTCGGCGTGCTCGGCGGGCGCGCCGCCGAGGAGATCGTCTACGGCACGCGCACCACCGGCGCGGAGAACGACATCGCGCAGGCGACGGACCTCGCGCGCAACATGGTGACGCGGTGGGGCATGAGCGAGAAGCTCGGCCTCGTGCAGCTCGCGCCGCAGCGCAATCCGTACCTGAGCGGCTCCGGCGGATTCGCGGGCTACGGCGGCGAGAAGCCTTTCAGCGAGGAGACCCAGAGGGCCATCGACGCGGAGGTCCGCCGCATCATCGGCGACAGCTACGCCGAGGCGAGGCGCCTTCTGGAAGCGCACCGGCGCGAGCTCGACGCGCTGGTAGCGGCGCTGCTCGAGCGCGAGACCTTGGACGAGGAGGAGATTCTCGAGGCGACCGGGTTGCCCGCGGCACCGGCGCTCGAGGAGCGACGCGGCGAGAAGGCGGCGAGCGCGGCGGTGTGATCGACGGGCGGCGCATCGAATTTCGAGCGCGTCTTCATCGGGACCCTTGCCGGCCGCTCCGTGGGTCGATCCTCGCTGCCTGCGTGCTGCTCGGGGGCTGCGCCGGCGTCCAATCCACGTTCTCGACGTTCGGCACGGAAGCCGAAGCGCTTCGTGCGCTCGGCGGCGGGATGTTCGCCGCGGCGGCGCTGATCACGCTCGGCGTGCTCGCGCTCGCCTGGCACGCGGTGCGCACGGACGAGGGCCTCGACTTTCACGGCGGTCTGCGGATCGTGCTCTGGCTCGGCGCCATCGTTCCGACGCTCCTCCTCACCGCGCTGCTCGTCGTGTCCCTGCCGCGAATGGAGCCGCTCTCGGCCGCCGAGGACGGCGTCGAGATCGCCGTGGACGGCGAGCAGTTCTGGTGGCGCGTGAGCTATCGGAGCGGCGCCGGCGCCGGCGTGGAGACGGCGAACGAGATTCGCATTCCGGCGGGCCGCGCGGTCACGTTCGAGCTCGAAAGCCCGGACGTGATCCACAGCTTCTGGATTCCGGGGCTTGCCGGAAAGCTCGACATGATCCCGGGCCGCACGAACGTGCTCACCGTGCTCGCGACGCGCGTGGGCTCGTTCCGCGGTGCGTGCGCGGAGTTCTGCGGCTTGAGCCACGCCAACATGGCATTCGACGTGATCGCGCTCGAGCCGGACGACTTCGACCGTTGGCTCGCCCGGCTCGCGAGGCCCGCTGCCGCCGTGACGGGCGACGGGCGGCGGCTGTTCGACGAATACGGCTGCCCCGCCTGCCACGTCGTGCGCGGCCATCACCCGGGCACGCCGATCGGCCCCGACCTCACGCATTTCGGATCGCGCGTGTCGTTCGCGGCCGGCACTTTGCCGCTCGAGATCGGCGCGGTCAGCGCCTTTCTGCGCGATCCCGCGGCTCGCAAGCCCGGTGTGAGGATGCCGTCGTTCGTGGACATGCCCGAACGCGACGCCAACGCGATCGCCGCCTATCTGCTGGAGCTGCGATAAGTGTCCGCGGCGCCGTTCGACGTGCCCGATCAGGACGATCCCGACGTTCGCGCGGCACAGGAGGCGCGGCTGCGCGCGGTTTGGGCGCCGCCCCGCGGCGTCTTCCTCCGCTGGACCGACGTGAACAACAACGCAGTCGGCGTTTGGTACACGTTGACGGCCTTCGCGATGCTGCTCTTCGCCGGAATCCTCGCGCTCGTGATGCGCACGCAGCTCGCCGTGCCGAACAACGATTTCGTCTCGGCGTCGACGTTCAATCAGCTCTTCACGCTGCACGGCTCCGTGATGATGTTTCTGTTTGCGGTGCCGATGTTCGAGGCCGTGTCGATTCTGATCCTGCCGCAGCTGCTCGGCGCGCGCGATCTGCCGTTCCCGCGCCTCTCGGCCTTCGGCTACTGGAGCTTTCTGATCGGCGGCGTGTTCGTCGCGGGCTCGATCTTCTTCGACGCCGCGCCGGACGGCGGGTGGTTCATGTATCCGCCGCTCACGACCGAGCCCACGATCACCGGCATCGGCGCGGACATCTGGATGCTCGGGCTTTCGTTCATCGAGGTCGCGTCGATCGCCGCGGCCGTGGAGCTGATCGTCGGCGTGCTGAAGTGCCGCCCGCCCGGGATGCGGCTGAACCTCATGCCGCTCTACGCGTGGTACATCCTCGTCGTCGGCGTGATGATCCTGTTCGCGTTCCCGCCGCTGATCGCGGGCGACATCCTGTTCGAGCTCGAGCGCCTGCTCGACTGGCCGTTCTTCGACGCGGCGCGCGGCGGCGACCCGCTGCTCTGGCAGCATCTCTTCTGGATCTTCGGTCATCCGGAGGTCTACATCATCTTCCTGCCGTCGATCGCGCTTTTCGCGATGATCGTGCCGACGTTCGCGCGCCGTCACCTCATCGGCTATCCGTGGATCGTGCTCGCCGCCGTCGGCACGGGCTTCATCAGCTTCGGACTGTGGGTGCACCACATGTTCGCGACCGGGCTGCCGAACATCAGCCTCGGATTCTTCTCCGCCGCGTCGGAGGCCGTGGCGATCCCCACCGGCGTGCAGATCTTCGCCTTCATCGCGACGCTCTGGGCGGGCCGCGTCATCTGGTCGACGCCGATGCTCTACGGCGCGGGCGCGCTCGCGATCTTCGTGATCGGCGGCCTCACGGGCGTGATGGTCGCCGTTGCACCGTTCGACTGGCAGGCGCACGACACGTATTTCGTCGTCGCGCACCTGCATTACGTGCTGATCGGCGGCGCCGTGATGCCGCTCTTCGCCGGGCTCTACTACTACTGGCCGATGGTGACGGGGAAGAAGCTCTCCGATCGGCTCGGGCGTGCCGCGTTCTGGCTGATCTTCGCCGGCTTCAATGTCGGCTTCTTCCCGATGCACGTATCGGGGCTCATAGGCATGCCGCGGCGCGTGTACACGTATCCGGAAGGGCTCGGGCTCGATGCGCTGAACTTCACGTCGACCGCCGGCGCGTATCTGCTCGCGCTCGGCATCGCGATCGTCGTCGTCGATCTCTGCCTGTCGCCCGCGCGCCGCCGCGCCGAGCGCAACCCGTGGAACGCCGGCACGCTCGAGTGGCTCGCGGGCCCGCGGCAGGAGCACTGGGGCGTGCGATCCGTGCCGCTGATCGAGTCGCGCTATCCGATCTGGGACGAGCCGCGCTTCATGGAGAACGTCGACGAGGGGCGCTACTTCTTGCCGGACGCCGAGGAAGGTTGCCGCGAGCTGATGATCAGCAGCGTCCTCGACGCGAAGCCGCTGCAGATCGCGCGCATCGGCGGGCCGAGCGTCAAGCCGTTTCTCGCGTCTGCGGCGCTCGGCGGAGTCTTCATCCTGACGACGTTCCACCTCTATTGGCCGGCGCTCGCGAGCGCCGTGCTCGCGCTCGCCGCGATCGTATGGTGGCTGTGGAGCGGGACGTCGATGATTCCCGAGAAGACGGCGAAGGCCGCGGGCCGCGGCCTCGTGCTGCCGCTCTACTCGTCGGGCCCGCAATCGCCCGGCTGGTGGGCGATGTGCATCACGATGACGGCCGATGCGACGGCCTTCGCGAGCCTGATCTTCGGCTACTTCTTCTACTGGACGATTCATGCGGAGTTTCCGCCGGACGCCGCGCCGGGGCTTTCGGGGCCGGGCATCGTTTCGCCGATGGCCGCGCTCGGGCTGATGCTCGCGGGCTGGGCGGCGACGGTCGGTGCCCGGGAGGCGAATGCGCGCGGCCGGACCGGAGTCGCCCGCGCCGCGCTGGCGGCCGGCGCCGCCGCGACCGGCGCCGGCGGTATCGCCGCGCTCGCCGCGCCGTGGATCGCGGGCCTCGATCCGACGCTTCACGTCTATCCTGCGATCGTGTGGGTGCTCGCGATCTGGATGGCCGCGCACGCGCTCCTCGGCGTCGTGATGCTGCTCTATGCGCTCGCGCGGAGCGTCGCCGGGCGCGTGACCCCGACGTACGACGGGGACCTCCGCAACGTCACGGTGTACCAGCACTTCACGGCGCTCACCGCGGCGGTAGCCTTCGGCGTGATCGCCTTTTTCCCGGAGCTCGCGGCGTGAGCCTCTACCGCCGCGCGCAGCAGATGAAGTCGACGCTGTGGGCGTTGATCCTGCCGCCGACGGTATGGGCTCTGCACTTCCTGTTCTGCTACGTCTACGCCGCAGTGCGGTGCGCGAAGGGCGGGCCCGGCGTCGTGCTCGGCGACGTGCGGGTCGCGATCGCGGCGGCGACCTTCGCGGCGCTGCTGATCGTGCTCGCGTCGGGCTACGTGGCGTGGGCGAAATCGCGAATCGCCGGCGACCCGCCGGCGCACGACGACAGCACCGACGAGGACCGCGCGCGTTTCCTCGCCGTGTCGACGCTGCTGCTCGCGTCGTTGAGCTTCGTCGCGATCGTGTTCACGGCTTTGCCGGCCTTCGTTTTCGAGGACTGCCGTTGAGCGCGGGGCCGGCAGGCTCGTCGGTGCGGCGCGCGGCCTCCGCTGCGGGCCTCGCCGCGCTCGCCGGCGCGTGGCTCGGCGCCGTCGTCGGGCATGGTTTGACCGTGCACATGCTTGCGCACATGACGGCGGTCGCCGTGGCCGCTCCGTTGCTCGCGGTCGGCTTCGCCGGCACGGCTGCGGACCCGGCCGCGCGCTGGCCGCGGGTCGTCACGCCGCTTCCGATGTCGATCGCCGAGCTCGTCGTCGTATGGGGTTGGCACGTGCCGGCGGCCCGCGCGCTCGCGAGCGGCAGCCTCACCGGTCTCGCGCTCGAGCAGGCGGCGTTCGCCGCGGCCGGGCTCTTGCTCTGGAGCGCGTGCCTCGGGACGGGTGCGGGCGCCGCGAGCGGACGGCGCGCGGCGGGCGTCGCCGCGCTGCTGCTGACGACGATGCACATGACGCTGCTCGGCGTGCTGATCGCGCTCGCGCCGCGGCCGCTGTTCGGCGCGCATCCCGTTACGAGCCTCGGATTGACGGCGCTCGAGGACCAGCAGCTCGCCGGCGTTGTGATGCTGCTCGTCGGCGGAGGCGGATATCTCGTCGGTGCGCTCGTCCTGCTCGCCGGGCTGCTCGCGGATCGCGGCGCGGAGGTCGGCCGATGCTCGTGACGATCACGTGGCGGCGCGTGCTCCTCGTCGCGGTCCTCGTCTTCGTCGCCGGCATGGCGATCGCATGGTCCGGCGTGATCCACGTCGGGGCATCGACCGGGCACTGGGCCGTCACCGACTGGTTTCTGCACTGGTCGATGCGCAATACCGTGCGCACGTACGCGGCGTTGACCGTCGAGGAGCCTGCCGCGGACGCGGGCGGGCTCGTCTCGGCTGCGGGTCATTACGCCGGCAGCTGCGCGGTATGCCACGGAGCGCCCGGCGAGCGGCCCTCGCCGGTGATGCAGGCGGCCGCGCCGCCGGCGCCCGACCTCGCCGTAACCGCGGCCACGTACACGGACGCCGAGCTCTTCTGGATCATCAAGCACGGCGTGAAATTCACCGGCATGCCGGCGTGGCCCGCGCGCGAGCGCGACGACGAGATCCGCCGCATGGCGGCATTCGTCCGCCGATTGCCGGAGATGTCCGCGGCCGAGTACCGCGAGCTCGCGTACGGCCCGAAGGGCCGCCTCGCCGGCGGGCGGCCTCGGAGCTTCGAGGAGGCGCTGGACGACTGCGAGCGCTGCCACGCGAATCACGGGCGAGGCCAGCCTGAGATTCCGATCCTCGCGGGCCAAAAGCCGCTCTATCTGCTTGAGTCGTTGAACGACTTCGCGTCCGGGCGGCGTGACGGCGCCGTGATGACGGCCGCGGCCGCGCGCGTCAGCGCCGCGATGCGTGCCGCGCTGGTCGAGCACTATGCGGCCCGCCCGGGGCTCGACGAGGTGCCCGTCGTCGCTCCGCAAGCGCAGGATGCCGAGCCCCCGACCGCGGCGGCCACCGCGGCCGCAGTCGTCGCGCACGGCATCCCGGAGCTCGATTTGCCGGCCTGCGTGCGCTGCCACTCGCCGGGCAAGCGCCCCCGCTACCCGATTCTCGCCGGCCAGAAGGCGGAGTATCTCGCGCTGCGGCTGCGCGCGTGGCGCAGCGGCGAGGCGGTCGAAGCGAGTCAGCCGGACGAGCCGATGCCGATGATCGCGCGGCGCATTCCCGAGCACCTGATCGAGCCGCTCGCCCGATACTTCGCCGCGCGCCGCTAAAAAAAGGTGTCAGACACGATTTCCGGAAAAATGGTGTCCGACACCTTTTTCGGGGAGTGGCACGAAGCTTGCTCGAACGGCTGCGCGATGGTTGCGCGAACTTCGTATTGCCGTTCCGCTGAGCACCGCGGCCGAATCGCTTCGCGCGTGTCATGAGCGGCGCCGGGCCCTGCGTCACGCTCGCGCCTCGCGACTACGACGCGGCGCTCTTCGATCTCGACGGCGTGCTGACCCGCACCGCGACCGTCCACGCCGCCGCGTGGAAGCGGCTCTTTGACGAGTTCCTTCGCGAGCGCGCCGAACGCACCGGCGAGCGGTTCGTGCCGTTCGACATCGACGCGGACTACCGCCGGTACGTCGACGGCAAGCCGCGCGACGACGGCGTCGCTTCGTTTCTCGAGTCACGCGGCATCGATTTGCCCGCAGGCTCGCCCGATGACGACGCCGACGCGCTCACGGTCCACGGGCTCGGGCGGCGCAAGGACGGCTATTTTCTCGAGACGCTCACGCGCGAAGGCGTCGAGGTATTCGACGCGAGTGTCGCGCTCGTGCGCGCACTTCGCGCGCAGGAGGTGAAGACCGCGGTCGTCTCGTCGAGCAAGAACTGCAAGGCCGTGCTCGAGACGGCCGGCATCGACGCGCTCTTCGATGCGCGCGTCGACGGCGTCGATCTCGAGCGCCTCGGCCTCGCCGGCAAACCCGCGCCGGATACGTTCCTCGAGGCGGCACGGCGTCTGCGCTCGGAGCCGTCGCGCTGCATCGTCGTCGAGGACGCGACGGCCGGCGTCGAGGCGGGACGGGCCGGCGGTTTCGGGCTCGTGATCGGCGTCGACCGCGCGGGGCGTTCGCGCGAGCTGAGGCACGCCGGCGCCGACGTCGTCGTCGGCGATCTCGGCGAGATCCGGATCGCCGCGGAAGAACCCTCGGCCTGGGCCCTCGTGTACGAGGCCTTCGATCCGCGGACCGAGGGCATCCGGGAATCGCTGTGCGCGCTCGGCAACGGGTACTTCGAGACCCGCGGCGCGCTGCCGTGGGCGCGGGCCGACGGCGTGCACTATCCGGGGACTTACGTCGCCGGCGGGTACAACCGGTTGCGCACGGACATCGCCGGGCGCGTCGTCGAGAACGAGGATCTCGTGAACTTCCCGAACTGGCTCACCGTGTCGTTCGCGGCGGAAGACGGTGAGCGGCTCGATCTCCGAGAGGTCGCGATTCTCGACTACAGACAGGAGCTCGACTTGCGCCAGGGCACGTTGCGCCGCCGCATCCGTTTCGAGGACGGGCGCGGGCGCCGCAGCGCGCTCGAGGAGCGGCGCATCGTCTCGATGTCGGACATGCATCTCGCGGGCCTCGAGCTCACGCTGACGCCGGAGAACTGGTCCGGCCGCGTGACGATCCGGTCGGCGATCGACGGCCGCATCGTCAACGCGGGCGCGAAGCTTTACGAGAAGTTCAACAACCGCCACCTCGAGCCGCTCGCTGCGGGCCTGGCCGGCGACGACGGCGTTTACCTGCTCGTCCACACGACCCAATCGGATCTGCACGTCGCCATCGCGGCGACAACGCGCGCGTTTCGGGACGGCGCGCCTTTCGAAGCCCGGCGCCGGCGCTTCGAGGAGCCGGGCAGGGTAGGCGAGGAGCTTACCGCGGACCTTCGCCGGGGCGAGATGCTTGCGATCGAGAAGATCGCCGCGCTCTTCACGTCGCGCGACGCGGCCATCTCCGAGTGCAGCCTGGCGGCGTGCAAGGCGATCGGCCGCGCGGGCCGCTTCGAGGTTCTCGCCGCGGATCACGCCCTCGCGTGGAAGGAGCTCTGGCGCCGCTTCGACGTGAACCTGAAGCCCGCCGGCGAACGCTTTCCGCTCAACGTTCCGATGCTCCTCAGGCTCAACATGTTCCATCTTCTCCAGGCCGCATCGTTGAACTCGATCGGCCTCGACATCGGCGTGCCGGCCCGAGGCTGGACCGGCGAGCACTATCAGGGGCACGTGTTCTGGGACGAGCTGTTCATCTTTCCGACATTGAACATCCGCACGCCCGAGATCACCCGGTCGCTGCTGATGTATCGCTACCGGCGCCTGGACGAAGCGCGAGCCGCAGCCCGGGCCGCCGGATACCGCGGCGCGATGTTTCCGTGGCAAAGCGGCAGCGACGGCCAGGAGGAGACGCAGGAGCTGAATCTCAATCCGCGCTCCAACCGCTGGGTGCCGGACAACACCTACTTGCAGCGTCACGTCGGCAGCGCCATCGCGTACAACGTCTGGCAGTACTTTCAAGTCACGCGCGACATCGAGTTCCTCCAGTTCTACGGCGCGGAGCTGATCCTGGAGATCGCCCGGTTCTGGTCGAGCATCGCGGTATTCGACGAGGAGCGCGGACGCTACGAGATTCGGGGCGTCATGGGGCCCGACGAGTTCCACGACGGGTATCCCGACACGGCAGAGCCCGGGCTCGACAACAACGCCTACACGAACGTCATGGCCGTGTGGGTGCTGCGGCGCGCGCTCGACGTGCTCGAACTGCTTCCCGACATCCGCCGCGCCGATCTCACGGCTCGACTCAAGCTCGCGAAAGACGAGATCGAGCGCTGGCGCGATGTCGCCCGCCGGATGTTCGTGCCGTTTCACGGCGACGGCATCATCAGTCAGTTCGAAGGCTACGAGCGGCTCGAGGAGCTCGACTGGGACGACTACCGCAAGCGCTACGGCAACATCCAGCGTCTCGAGCTGATCCTCGAAGCGGAGAACGACAGCGCGAACCGCTACAAGGCCTCGAAGCAGGCGGACGTCCTGATGCTCTTCTACCTCTTCTCGTCCGAGGAGCTCGGCGAGCTGCTGCGCAGCCTCGGCTACGCGTTCGACTCCGAGACGATCCCGCGCAACGTCGACTACTACGACCGGCGCTCGACGCACGGCTCGACGCTCTCGCGCGTCGTGCATGCGTGGGTGCTCGCCCGCTCGGACCGCCCGCGCGCGATGAGGTACTTCGCCGAGGCGCTGCAGAGCGACGTCAGCGACATCCAGCAGGGCACGACGTCGGAGGGCGTGCACCTCGGGGCCATGGCGGGCACCGTGGACCTGGTGCAGCGGGTCTCCACCGGCATCGAGGTCACCGGTGACGTGCTCCGCTTCAATCCGCAGCTGCCCGAGGAGCTCGAGCGGCTCGACATGCGTGTCCGGTACCGCGGGCACTCGCTCGACCTGAAGCTCACGCGGGACACGCTGAGCGTCCGCGGCCGCGAGCCCGGCGTGGCGCCGATCCGGCTCGGCTTCAGGGACGAGGTCCACGAGCTCACGGCCGGCACCACGCGCACCTTCGATTTGCGCCGCGGCCGCAAGCCGTGAGCCTTCTCAGAAATTGCGGCTGACGATGAACCCGGCCCACCGTATGTCGCGGCTGCCGGGCCCGCGCTCGAGCTCTGCGGTCTGATACCGCGCGGCATAGCTCAAGCGCAGCACGGGCGCCGGCTGCCACGTCACGCCGATCCATGCCTCGGCCGTGATGCGCTCGATCGCGTCGCCGTCGATCTCGACGTCGCTGTCGCGGAACTGCCCTTGGAGGAACGCGTTGTAGGCGCGGGCGCGGATCTTCACACCGCCCCACAGATAAAGCTCGCGGACGTCGTCGCGCACGGCCGTGCCGATCACGGGCGAAGGCTGGAGAACGTAATCGCCGTGCTCCGGCGCGAAGCTCCACCACGGCGTGTTGATGCGGCCCCATCGGCCGGATACCGAGATCGCTGCCTCCGTGACATAGCCGACGCTCGCCTCGGTGCGCCACTTGATCTCGTGCTCCCTCCGATCGGACTGAAAGTCCGAAGCGAGCAGCGCCTGGCGCGCCCACATGAAGCGCAGCGTCGGCTCGCCCCCGTCCGAGATCTGGTGGTCCCACCCCGCCGGCACCTCGTCGAGCTGCAACGCTTCGTGCAGTCCCTTCTGCAGCAGCTTCGCGACGTCGAGGCCGAGAAGCCCGACGGTGAACGACGTGTCGTAGACCGGCTCCATCGGGTCGGAGACGAACGTTCGCCCGTTCGAGACGAACAGCAGGCTCGCGTAGGGACGGTCGTCGAAGATCGGCGCCGCCGTGTTCAGGTTATCCGGAGTGAATGCCATCAGTCCCACTTGGAGCGAATGCAGCCGGTACGGCGGATGGGACCTCCGCGTGGCCGGGACGAGCGGATCGAGCCACCCGACGGCCGTGTCCAACGAAAAAGGCGACGAGGCGGCCCGGCGACCCGCGAGCGTCACGGCGAAGCCCGCCGTGTAGTCGGCATCGCTTTGGCCGTACGACAGAAGATCGTTGTCGATGGACACACGGAAGCCGGCGTTTCGCTTTTCTCGGCCGTCGCCGTTCAGCGGCAGCCCGCGCGGCCGTCCGTTCTCGAGCACGGGCCCAGGAGCGACCGGCTCGCGCGCGAGCCCGGGCTGCGCCGCACCCGAGACTTCCGCGAGACCGACGATTGCGGCCGCGACGGCCGCGGCAAAGTGCCGATGCCCCACGCCCGAGTTTCCGTGATTGCTCGTCGACGGCCGTCCTCGCACGAACGGCGCGCCGGACAGTTCCTTCCGGCAGCTTCAAAAAGCATGCCATTCGCGCGGTGCCGGACGATCACGATCCGAGCCGCTCGAGCGCCCTCTCGGTGCGCTCGTAGCCGAAGTCGATCAGCTCTTTCGCCCGATAGAAGTCGAAGAAGCCGCAGAGATTCCCGGGAATGCGAATCACCAGCGACGGAGCGTAGCTTGCGAGCTTGAGCTGCGTGATCGTGCGCTGCATCGCATCCATCGAGCGCGCGGCGAGATCGTAGAATCCCATGCGGGTGGCGGGCGCCTGGTCGCTCGGCGGGAGGATCGCATCGAGGAAGCGCAGGATGCTCTGGCGCGTCCCGTCGCCGACGCGCGGCTCCGAGGAGGAGCCGAGGCGCACCGGCACGACGGTTTCGTCGGGCGCGTTCAGATCCACCGCGACGGTCACGTCGGTATGCGCGTTCAGGGTCGGGGCGACCGGCACCGGGTTGACGATGCCGCCGTCCACGAGCACGAGGCCGTCGCGGGGAACGGGTGCGAAGATCGTCGGCACCGCGATCGACGCGTGGATCGCGTCGAACAGGGAGCCACGGTTGAGCCACATCTCGCGGCCCGTGGAAAGCTCCGTGGCGACGGCGGTGAAGCCGATCGGCAGCTCCTCGATCACGCGGTCGCCGACCAGCGCCTCCAGCACGCGAATGATCCTTTCGCCCTTGAAAAGCGCTCCGCCGCTCAGCGACCAGTCGAGCAGGCGGAGCACGTCGAGGCGTTGGAGCGCGACCACCCAGTCGGCGAACGCATCGAGCTTGCCGGCGGCAAAGATGCCGCCGACCAGCGCGCCCATCGACGAGCCGGAGATGTAGCGGATCTCGTAGCCGTTGTCTTCGAGGCAGCGGATGACGCCGACATGCGCGAGGCCGCGCGCGCCGCCGGCGCCGAGGACGAGCGATGCGGAGACATTGCCCATGGCCGGTCCCGTTCGGGCTTCATCCCGGTTCGGCGCCCGCGAATAGCGCGAGCGTCCCGTCAAGGATCAGATATAGAGGCTTGCGGGACGCAATACCAGCGCATTCGCGCCGGACCTTCGGGACGCCGGCGGTGAATGCAGCAGCTCGACCGGCGGCACGCCGGCGGTCAGTGTATCAGCTGGACGTGCGGCGGGTGCTCTTCCCCTTCGGCGGCGACCCAAAGGTGCCCCATCATGCCCGAGTCCGCATGGTCGAGAATGTGGCAGTGGTACATCCACATGCCGGGACGCTCGTCGAAGCGGACGGCGAGCCTCAGGCTCGAGTTCGCCGGCACGTCGACCGTGTCCTTCCATTCGGGAATGCGCGTGTCGTCGAGCACCTGGAAGAAGTAGCCGTGCAGATGGAACGGATGGGCGAACGCCGTGCCGTTGACGACGTTCCAGATCTGCGTCTCGCCGATATGCGCCTCGAGCGGCTCGCTGTCCCAGTACGGCACGCCGTTGATGCCCATGACGACTTCCTTCGCGTGCGCCGTGCTGACGGTGTCGATCGTGAGCTCGATCGTGAGCTCCTTCGCGTTCGTCACATCGATCGGCTCGATCTCGCGCAGAAACGACGGAATGGGCTCGGGTTTGACGGGCGGCAGATCCACCGTCTCGATCTCGAGCATTTTCTCGCGGGGCCGGTTGAACGTGCTGCCGAAGCCGCGCTCGGTGGGAATCCATTGCAGGATGCTGACGGTGCCGGGCGGATCGGACGGTGTGAACACCATGTCGGTGCGCTCGCCCGGGACGAGCACGACCCGGTTGACCTCGGCCGATCGCTCGGCGAGACCGCTGTCGCCCCCGAGCTTGACGAACGTGTGGTTCGGGAGGCGGAGCGTGTAGTAGCGGGCCCGTGCGGCGTTGATCACGCGCCAGCGCTGCTGCTTTCCGGCGCGCACCTTGAGGCGCGGAAGCACCTTGCCGTTCACGAGCAGGATGTTGCCCTCGCGCCCGAAAAGGTCGCCGAACTCGCCGCCCGTGTCCTCCGGCAAGAACTGCCCGTTCTCGTCGAGCGCCATGTCGGACAGCACGAGCACGAGCTCGTCGCCGAAGACTTCCGGATCGGACGGGTCCTCGACGACCAGCGAGCCGTAGAGCCCCCAGCCGACCTGCGGCGCGGAGTTGATGTGCGGGTGGTACCAGAACGTGCCCGCGTCGCGGGCGGTGAACTCGTAGCGGAACTCACCGCCCGGCTCGATCGGATCCTGAGTGAGGCCGGGGACGCCGTCCATGTTGTTCGGGAGCCGCATGCCGTGCCAGTGGATGCTCGTCGGCTCCGGCAGCGAGTTCTTGAAGTGGACGATGATCTTGTCGCCGACCTTCGCGCGGATAAGCGGCCCCGGCAAGCTGCCGTTGTAGGTCCAGACCGGCGTGCGCTTGCCCGGAAGGATCTCCAGCTCGGTGATCTTCGCCTCGAGCTCGATCTCGAGGACGTTGGGATCGGGGTTCAGATCCTCGGGTGTGCTCATCGCGAGCTCGTCGGCCCACCCCTCGGGTTGCTCGACCTCGAGCGCGCTCTGGGTCGGCGCCGGAGGGGGCGCGGGCTCCTCGGGCTCCGCGCCGCCGCAGCCGGCGACGAGCGCCGCGAGGGCGACCAGAGCGCCCGAGAGACCGTTGCGATACGCCGCTGCGCGGGCCGGGGCACGACTTCGCGGCGAACGGAAAGAACGGGACGAGCTGCGCATTGCGTCGATCGCCTTAAAGAAGTAGATTAGATGCATCTTATGCTACAAGACGCCCATGCAGCTGACAAGGTTCACCGATTACACATTGCGGGTGCTGATCTCCGTCGGCCTGAACGATAGGCGGGGCGGCGCAAAGGGCGTCACGATCGGCGAGATCTCGGCGCAGTACGGGATCTCGCGCAACCACCTGATGAAGGTCGTGCAGCACCTCGGGCGTGCCGGCTACCTCGAGACGTCGCGCGGCAAGGGCGGCGGGCTGCGGCTCGCGGTTCCGGCTGCGGAGATCGGCCTCGGCGACGTCGTGCGCGACGTCGAGGGCGGGTTCCACGTCGTGCCCTGCTTCGATCCGTCGCAGCCGGAAGCCTGCGTGATCGCGCCCGCTTGCATGCTGAGGAACGTCCTCGGCGGCGCGCTCGGGGCGTTTCTCGAGGTGCTCGACCGGTACACGCTCGAGGATTTGCTCCGGCCGGGCGAGCGGCTGCACGCGTTGCTCGGGGGGCAGCGTCCGAGCGGGGTGCGGAAGCGGCGCCCGCGGGCCACGCCGACCGCGGCCTGAGCCGCGGCCGGCGGCCGGCTCCGGGCCTCGAGGGTGCTGCGGACCCGTCGAGGAGAATCTCATGCACAGTGCGAAGCGGATTTCGATGATTGCGGAGACCGACGCCGCCGCGGCCGTCGCCCGGGCGGATCGCGACACGATCGATCGCGCGAGGGGCGACGCGGCCGTTCTCGTGCTGGCCGTCGTCGGGCTCGTGTGGCTCGGGGCCTTGCTCGGCGTATCGTTCCTTGCGACTCCGGTGAAGTTCCTCGCGCCGAGCCTGACGTTGCCGGTCGCGCTCGACGTCGGGCGCCAGACGTTCTCGTGGTTCGGGCGCATCGAGGTGGTCCTCGCGCTCGCCGGCTTCGCGAGCGCCGCCGCGTTCGGCCTGCCGGCCCTGCGCAGCGCCTTCGCCCGGCGCGGCACGCCGCACGCATCCGCGGGGCTCTTCACGCCCGGCGCGCTCGCGCTCGTCACGGCCGCCGCCCTGCTCGCGGCAGTCGCCGTTCAGAACCTCTGGCTGCTGCCCACGCTCGATGCGCGCGTCGAGGTCATTCTGCAAGGCGGCACGCCGCCGCCGTCGAGCTTGCACCGCATCTACATCGCGATGGATACGCTGAAGCTCGCGGGGCTCGCGGTCGTCTCGTGGATCGCGCTCGCGGCGCTCCGCCGGGGGCGCGCGAGCTGACGCGTGGGCCGATGAGCGAACCGCCTTCCGCACGCGGGATCGGCGTCGTTTTCTCGCGCGGGACCGGCGTCGCTTCCTCTCGCGGGATCGGCGTCGTCTTCTCGTACGGCTTCCGGCCGTTCTTCCTGCTCGCGGCCGCGTGGGCGCCGATCGCGCTCGTCGCGCTCTTCTTGGGGCTCCGGGGCGCGGCCTGGCCCGCCGACGCTTTGCCGCTCTTCCGCTGGCACGGCCACGAAATGCTCTTCGGGTTCGTCGCGGCGGCGATCGCGGGCTTCCTGCTGACCGCTGCGCCGACCTGGACCGGCACGCGCGCGATCTCCGGCGCGCCGCTCGCGGCGCTGGCCGCGCTCTGGATCGCCGGGCGGGTCGTGGCGAGCCCGCTGACCGGCCTGCACTCGACGCCCGCCGTGCTCGTCGATCTGCTGTTCTTCCCGAGCCTCGCGGCGGCGCTCGCTCCGCCTCTGATTCGAACGCGCAACGTGCGCAACTATCCCTTCCTCGTGATGCTCGGGCTGCTGTTCGTCGCGGACCTCCTGTTTCACGCCGTCGCGCTCGGATGGGTCGGCGCGCTGCCGTTCGATCCGCTGCGGTTCGCCGCGAACCTCGTGCTCGTGATGGTGGTCGTCGTCGGCGGCCGGATCGTGCCGGCGTTCACCCGCAATGCGCTCGTGCGCGCCGGCCGCGGCTCGTCGATTGCGCCCGCGCCGCTCCTCGAGCGCGCCTCGCTCGTCGCCGTCGCTGCCGTCGTCGTGGGGGATCTCGTCGTGCCGGGCACCTTCGCCGCGGGCCTCGTCGCCGCGATCGCCGCGGTGTTGCTCGGCGCGCGGCTCGCGCGTTGGGAAGGGCTGCGCGCCGTCCGCATGCCGATCGTCTTCGTGCTGCACGTCGGCTACGCATGGCTCGTCGTGGCGCTCGCGCTGAAGGCGGTATGGCTGACGTCGATGTCGCCGTGGGCCGCGAACTGGCTGCATGCGCAAACCGCGGGCGCGTTCGGCACGATGATCCTCGCGGTGACGACGCGAGTCGCGCTGGGGCACACGGGCCGTCCGCTCGTGGTCCATCCCGCGATCACTGCCGCCTACGGCCTCGTCGTGCTCGGCGCGTTGGTTCGTGTGCTCGGCCCGGCCGTGCTGCCGATCTCCACGCTGCACGCTCTCGGTTGCGCGATGCTGCTTTGGGCGGGCGCGTTCGTCGTCTTCCTCGGCGTCTACGTTCCGATTCTGCTGGGGCCGCGCGCCGACGGCGCTTGAGCTGCTCGCGACGCGCTCTCGCGCGGCGCGGCGGGTCAGAACCTGGAATCTTCCCACCAGTTTTTGCAACGGGGACGAGGCCTTCCAGCGCCCGCGCCCTGCGAGCCGACCGGCAGCACGCGCCGGCGACTTCCGCGCGCGAAAAGTTGTGTGTGCTAAAAGAAGGCGGCGGATCCCGCGCGCGAAGCGTCCCCAAACAGCGACGCTCGAATGCGCCCGAGAAACGCGTGGCATACCCTTTGCATCGACCGGAGGCAGACGCGCGGCACAAAAACAACGCCGATGCTGAGCGAAAAGTCGACTGCCGCGGGGGGCCTCGCATGAATTATCAGCGCATCGCGTGCTGGGGAGACAGCCAGACCTTCGGGGCCCGCACGTACGGCTGTTACCCGATGTATCTCGCGCAGATCCTCAATCGGCGCACGCGCTACCGCTGGCAAGTGCTGAATCTCGGCGAGAACGGCCTGACGGCGCGCGGGCTGTGGCTCCGACTGCCCGCGGATCTCGTCGTCGCCAGCGACGTGCATCACGCGTGCATTCTCATCGGCGCGAACGACGTCGGCGACGGCACACCGATCGATTTGTTCGCCGAGTACTACCGGCAAGTCCTCTCGGCATTGGAGCTGCACGGATTCCGAGCGCTTTACTGCGGCGAGATTCCGCCGCTGTGGCCCGACGGCCACGCGTTCTTTCCGGCCGCCGCCGAGGAGCGGCGCGACGCCTACAACCGCGCGGTGAGCGACGTCGCGGCCGAGTTCGATGTCGCCCGGATGGTCGAGTTTTCGAACTTGACGGCCGAGTGCTACACCGATCCGGTCCACTTCAACGAAAGCGGAAACCGCGCGGTCGCCGAGCGTTACGCGGAGGCGGTCATGAGCCGTTGAACGCCGCGACGCCGGCAGCGCGAGCGCCGGCGCCGGCCATGTTGGGGGGCGCGAGGAGGGAGCTGTTGAGAATTGCACTGGTGCAGGGCACGAGACCGGAGATCATCAAGAACTTTTCGATCGTCGCCGCGCTCGCGAGGGCGGGAGTGCGATTCGAGGTCCTGCACACGAACCAGCATCGACAGCGGAAGATGTGCGCGGACGTCTACCGTGCGATGGGCTACGAGTGGAGCCGCGCGCTGCCCGGACGATACTCGCTGGGCAACGCGATCGAATGGCTGCAGAGGACTTTCGTCAGGGACGGCATCACTCACGTCATCGTGAACGGCGATACGGCCGCGTCACTGGCCGGCGCGCTCGCTGCCCTCTATCTCGACCTCGGCGTCACGCACGTGGAAGCGGGCTTGCGCTCCGGCGACGTGCTGATGCGCGAGGAGCGCAACCGAATCATGGTCGACTCGATCGCCACCCTGCTGTTCGCGTATACGGCCTACGAGGAGCGCCTGCTGCGCGCCACTCCGGCCGTGCGGGGGCGTATCCACCTCGAAGGCAACACGACGGTCGACGTGCTGCACGACTTCGCGGACGCGATCTCGCGCCCCCCGCGATCCGATCGCTACGTCTTCGTCACGTTGCATCGCAAGGAGCTCACGGACTCGCGCGAGCGGATGACGGCGCTCCTTCACGCCCTGCGCAGAATCGCGGAGCGCCGCGCGGTCGTCTTTCCCGTTCACCCGCGGACCGCCGATGCGTTGCGGCGATACAAGCTCGATCGCGAGCTCGGCGCGATCGAGGCGGTCGATCCCGTCTCGCCGTTCGAGTCTCTCGCGCTTCAGAAGCATGCGCTCGCGATTCTGACCGACAGCGGCTGCATCCAGGAGGAAGCCTATCTGCTCGGCGTGCCCTGCGTGACGCTGCGGAACAACACGGAGCGGCACCTGACCGTTGCAAACGGCGCCAACGTCGTCGCCGGCTTCGCGATCGGTCCGATCCTCGCGAGCGTCGAGGAAGCGTGCGCGGCGCAGCGCCGGGGTTGGCCGGATATCTACGGGCCGCCGGGCGCCGGCGTCCGCATCGTCGACCGTGTGCTGAGCGAGGCGGCCGCCGCCGAGCGCCGCGATCCGCAACGTCCTCGTCCGGCTGCGCCCGCGGAAATCTGCGCCGAGACGCTGGTCGGCGGTGACGGGCTTTGAGACGCCGCCGCCTCGTCGCCTTCGGCTTTCGGGAACTCCGCGGCGTCGAGGGAGGCATCGAGACTCACGCGCGCGAGCTCTACTCGCGGCTCGCGCCGCTCGGATACGAGATCACCGTGCTCGTGCGGTGCGGCTACCGGCCGGCGTGCTCCGGCGACGACGTGCCGGGCCTCGAATCGAAGCGCGTCTGGGCGCCGCGGGGGAAAGGCGTCGAGTCGTTCGTTCACTCGTTCTTGTGCGCGGGCTACTGCATCGCCGCGCGACCGGAGCTCGTGCACGTTCACGGCATCGGCCCGGCCGTCTTCGCCCCGTTGCTGCGGCTTGCCGGTCTGCGCGTCGTCGTCACGCACCACGGCCGCGACTACGACGCCGCGAAATGGGGGCGTTTCGCGCGCGCGCTGCTCAGGATCGGCGAGCGCGCCGGCGTGCGCCACGCGGACGCCGTGATCTGCGTCTCCGATTCCATCCGGCGCGCGGTCGAGGCTTCCGCCGGCGTGCGGTGCCACGCGATCTACAACGGCGCGGCTTCGGGCTCGGGCCCGTACGTGCGTCCGACCGGCCGTCTCGGGCGGCTCGAGCCGGGGAGCTACGTGCTGATGGTCGGGCGCATCACCGAGCACAAGCGGATCCTCGACGTGGCCGCGGCGATGGAGGCCCCGGCGCTCGCGAGCCGGCGCCTCGTCGTGTGCGGTAACACGGAAACGGACGACCCTTATGCGAAGCGGGTCCGCGCCGCGGCCGCCCGCAACCGCCGAATCGTGCTCGCCGGGTACGTCGCGCCGCGCGAGCTGCCGTGGCTCTACCGGCATTCGGCGTGCACGGTCATGGCGTCGACTTACGAAGGTATGCCGCTCGCGGTGCTCGAAGCGCTCGCGTGCGGAGCGCGCGTGCTGCTCTCCGACATCGACGCGCACGAGGAGCTCGGGCTGCCGCGCGCGCACTACTTCGAGCGCGGCAACGTCGCCGACCTCGCATTGCGGCTCGAGCGGCTTCTCGCCGCGCCGCGCACGGATTCCGGCAAGCTCGACGAGCGGTTCGATTGGTCGAACATCGCGCTGCAGACGGCCGCCGTTCTCGACCGCGTCGTCCAGAGGCCCGAGCAGGCCGCCGAGCGATCCCGATGACGACGCTGCTGTCGATCAACAACTACTTCTACCGGCGCGACGGCTCGGAAGCCGTGTATCTCGGTCACAACCGCATGTTCGAGGGCGCCGGCTGGACCGTCGTCCCGTTCTCGATGCATCACGCCGAGAACGAGCCGTCGCCGTGGTCCGAGTTCTTCGTCGAGGAGCTCGAGCTCGGCGCGGCGTACACGACGGCGCAGAAGCTGCGGCGCGTGCCGAAGGTCGTGTACTCGCTCGAGGCGCGGCGGAAGCTCTCGGCGCTGCTCGACCGTGTTCGCCCCGACGTCGGCCACTGCCACAGCATCTACCACCACCTCTCTCCGTCGATACTCGGCGTGTTGAAGCGGCGCGGGGTTCCCGTCGTCATGACGCTGCACGACCTGAAGCTCGCGTGCCCCGCATACCACATGTTCAACGGCGCCGGAGCGTGCGAGGAGTGCAAGGGCGGCCGGCTCCACAGGGTGCTCGTGAACCGCTGCAGCAAAGGCTCCGTGACGCTGAGCGCGATCGTGATGGCCGAAGCGGTGCTGCATCGCCTGCTCGACTCGTACGGCAGGAACGTCGATTGCTTCGTCGTGCCGAGCGAGTTCTATGCGCGCAAGCTCGCGGAGTGGGGCTGGGACGCGAGCCGCTTCGTGCACGTACCGAACTTCGTCGACTGCTCGACCATTCGGCCGAGCCTCTCGCCCGGCCGCGGCTTCCTCTACCTCGGGAGGCTGTCCCCGGAGAAAGGGCTCACGACGCTGCTCCGTGCGGCGGCGGAGGCGGGCGCTGCCGTGCGGCTCGCGGGCGAAGGGCCGCAGCGCGCCGTGCTCGAGCGCGAGGCGGAAAGGACCGGGGCCGAGGTCGAATTTCTCGGGCGCCTCTCCGCCGAGCGCCTCTACGACGCGGTGCGCGCGTGCCGGGCCACGGTGCTGCCCGCGGAGTGGTACGAAAATGCGCCGATCAGCGTGCTCGAGTCCTTCGCGGCGGGAAAGCCCGTGATCGGCGCCGACATCGGCGGTATCCCGGAGATCGTCACGCCGGGCGAGAACGGCTGGCTGTTTCGCAGCGGCTCGGTGGAGTCGCTCGCCGCGGCGCTCCGCGAGGCCGCGGCGGCGCCCGACGCGAAGCTGATCCGAATGGGGCGGATTGCGCGAGCGACGGCCGAAGCCCGCTTCGACGCCGTCGTCTATCGCCGGCGGATGGTGTCGGTGTACGCCGCCCTCGGCGTGCGAGTGCATTGAGTTGGCTGCGGCGATCGCCTTATCCCAGCGCGGCGACGTGCGGCTCGGCTACCGTTGCAACGCCCGCTGCGGCTTCTGCTATTACCAGGACTCGCTCGACAATCCGATAGAGAAGGAGCCGACCACCGCGCAGCTGCGGAGGCGCATCGAGCTGCTGCGCGCGTCGGGCGCGACGGAGGTCGAGTTCACGGGCGGCGAGCCGACGATACGGCCGGATCTCGTCGAGCTGATCGCCCATGCGGCGGCGCTCGGCTTCGTGAACGTTTCCGTCATCACGAACGGCTTACGACTCGCGAAGCCCTCGTATGCGAAAGTGGTCGTCGGCGCGGGAGCGAACGATTTCCTTTTTTCGATTCACGGCCACACGCCCGAGCTTCACGACGCTCACACGGGCATTCGGGGCAGCTTCGATCGCATCATGGCGGCCGTCCGCAACGTGAAGGCGTGCGGCGCGCGGTGCCGCAGCAGCACGACCGTGACCGGGGCGAACTACGCTTACCTCGAAGACATCCTCGGCATGCTGGTCGCCCTCGAGATGGACTGTATCAATCTCGCGGTGTTCAGCCCGGTCAGCGAGGCCAAGGGGACGTCCGCAGGGATGCAAGTGAGGTACTCGGACGCGGGCGCCGCGATCAGACGCGCGATCGAGCGCCACGAGCCTCGGCTCCCGCCGCTCAGCGTGAAGTACATACCGTTCTGCTTCATGACGGGCTACGAGAAGTACGTCATGAACTTGTATCAGCAGAGCTTCGACCCGGACGACTGGAACTACTACTTGAGCAACAAGGTGCGCAGGGCCGACACGAAACCGAAAGCCCTCGCGTTCGATCTCGCCGCGCTCCTCGGCGGCTTGCTCGCGAAAGACTGGACGGCCGCGCGGCGTCTCGGCCTCGACGGCTTCAGGGTCATCGGCTTCACGCGAATCGTCGAGCTGCTGCGCAAGAAGCGGCTGCCGGCGTGCCGCCGATGCCGCTATGCGCTCGTCTGCGACGGCCCATGGCGCGACTACGTCGCGAGGTACGGGGAGTCCGAGTTCGAGCCGGTGACGGGCGCGAGGATCGCGGACCCCGCGTGGTGCTACGACGTCGCGCGGTACCGCCGGCCGGGCGACGCCGTCGCGCCCGGTCGACCCCCACGGCCCGTGCCCGCCGCAGGCTCGTTGCCGCTCCGATGAGCACGCTCGGCGTTCCGCGGGCGGAGAGAGTGGACGGTGCGGACGCCGTCCGGGCCGTCGTCGTGACCGGCGCGTCGAGCGGGATCGGCGAGGCCGCCGCGCTCGAGCTCGACCGATGCGGCTTCAAGGTCTTCGCGGGCGTGCGCGGGCCCGCGGCCGCCGAGCGGCTGGCCGCCGCGGCTTCGACGCGGCTCGCGCCGCTCGAGCTCGACGTGGCGCGCGAAGAGAGCGTCCGCGCGGCTGCCGACGCGGTGGCCGGCGAGCTCGGGGAGGAGGGCGTGCTCGCGGGCGTCGTGAACAGTGCCGGCATCGTCGTGTCCGGGCCGCTCGAGCATGTGTCGCTCGCCGACTTTCGCCGCCAGCTCGACGTCAATGTCGTCGGACCGCTCGCGGTGGTTCAGGCCTTTCTGCCGCTGCTCCGGCGCTCCGGAGGACGGATCGTCAACGTCGGCTCCACGAGCGGACGCATCGCCGGTCCGATGATCGGGCCGTACTGCGCGTCGAAATTCGCGCTCGAGGCATTGACGAAAGTGATGGCCGCGGAGCTGCATGCGCAGGGCATTCGGGTCAGCCTCATCGAGCCCGGCGTCGTCGCCACACCGCTCTGGAAGAAGGCTCGCGCGGCAGAGGAGGCGCTTGCTGCCCGGCTTCGCTGCGAGGATAGGGATCGCTACGCGGCTGCGCTCGGCGTCCGAAGGCGCCGGCTGCGCGAGCTCGAGGACGCGGGCGAGCCTCCCGGCCGGGTGGCCGCCGCTATCGTTGAGGCGCTGACGTCCCGGCGGCCCAAGCCGCGTTACGTCGTGGGCTTCCGTACGCGGCTCCGCGTCGCCGTGACGCTGTCGTTGCCGGACGCGTGGCTTCATCGGTTGAGGGCGCGCGGCAGCGGCTGACAAAGCGTTTTTTGCATTCCGCCGAGCGTGCGTACTCTTGCCTGGGCGCGATTCCCTATCCCCCGAACTTCCGCCTCCGGCCGTGGGACTTATGTAGGTCGCGTCGAGCGTGCGCGCGCGGATGGCGCAGCGCGGCGTCTCATTCCAATCCGGCAGGAGGTGCTCCGATGGAACGATGGCAGACCCACCGTGTGTTGCTGCTGCTCTTCTCCGGCTCTCTGGCTTTCGCGGCCTCGGCTCAGGACTACGACTACGGCGACGACATCTATGGTGACGATGTCGACGGCGGCATCGTGGGCGGCGACTCTCAGCAGGGCCTCATCGACGACGACGATGCGACCGCCACGTCTTTCGTCGCCCTGCTCAGAGGAATTCAGGAAGTGCCGTCGATCTCCTCGGCGGGGCAGGGCGAGTTCAGCGCCGAGCTCGACGAGGCGGCCAGCATGATCACGTACACGCTGACCTACGAAGGCCTGGAGAACGTCGAGCAGGCGCATATCCACGTCGGGCAAGTGCACACGAACGGCGGCATCAGCGTGTTCCTGTGCACGAACCTGGAGAACGGACCGCCGGACACGCAGACGTGTCCGGAAGGCACCGCCGAGATCACCGGCACGATCATGGCGGCCCAAGTCATCGGACCGGCGGACCAAGGGCTCGACGAGGGCGAGTTCGAGGAGCTCGTCGCGGCCATGCGCGCGGAAGCGGCGTACGCGAACGTGCATACCACGGGCTTCCCGGCCGGCGAGATTCGCGGGCAGATCGATCCGGAGGATGACGACGACCTGGACGATCCGGACGACGACCTGTAACGCGCTTTCTACGCGCCTCGCGTCTCGTCGGGGCGGTCGGCATCGATCGGCGACGCCGTCGTGCGCGGTTGCTCGTCGAAGCGCAGACCGCTGCGATAGATCCCTGCGCGCATCAGCAGCATCGCCGACGCCGGAGCACTCATTACGACGAGAATGGTGATCAAGAGCTCGCGCAGCATCGGCCGGCCGGCGAGCGCCGACGAGACCAGCATCGACGTGATGAGCACGCACCCGGCGCCGAGGGTCGTGCCCATCGTCGGCGGATGCATTCGTGCGTAGAAGGTGCGCAGACGGACCAGGCCGATCGCGCCGACGAGCACGAGCAGGCCGCCCGCGACGAGCAGCAGTGTGCCCGGCACCGTGACCCAGAGCGGAAGATCGCCATTCGTCACGGCTCGACGACCTCGCCGCGCAGCAGGAACTTCGCGAGCGCAATCGTGCTGACGAAGCCGAACAGCGCGATCAGCAGCGCGATGTCGAAGTAGACCGTCGACCGCGTGCGGATGCCGAGCATCAGCAAGGTCAACATCCCGTTGAGATAAAACGTATCCAGCGCAAGGATACGGTCCTGGGCCGCCGGCCCGAGGAAGAGCCGGACGAGCGCGAGCAGCATCGCGAGCGCGAAGCAGAGCGATGCCAGCCAAGCGGCGTAGTCGAAGACGGCGTTCATTCGAAGATCCTCGTCAGTCCGGAGATCGCCGCACGCGTCATGCGGCAGGCGTTTTCGGACGTCCAACTTCGGTCAGCGCGACGGACTCGGCTCCCGCCGGTGATCGGAGGCTCCGCGCGCTCGCCTTCGAGCAAGGCGCGGTAAGCGAACCCGGCGATCACGGCGCCGATGATCGGCATGATCCAGAACATCCAGAGTTGCTGCAACGCCCAATCGCCGACGAAGAGCGCGGGCCCCGTGCTGCGCGCGGGATTCACCGACGTATTCGTGACCGGAATGCTGATCAGATGGATCAGCGTGAGAGCAAGTCCGATCGCGATGCCGGCGAAGCCTACGGGAGCTCGCTTGTGCGTGGCGCCGAGGATCACGACCAGGAACATGAACGTCATGACAAGCTCGGACACGGCAGCGGCGACCATCGAATAGCCGCCCGGCGAGTGCTCTGCGTAGCCGTTGGCGGCGAATCCGTCGGCGACCGTGAAGCCGGCCGCCCCGCTCGCGATGATATAGAGCACCCCTGCACCCAAGATGCCGCCCGCGACCTGAGCCGCGACGTACGGCAGCACGTGCGCGCCCGGGAAGCGGCCGCCTGCCCAGAGGCCGACGGAGACCGCGGGGTTGAAATGCGCCCCGGACACCGGACCGAGCGCATAGGCGCCCGTGAGAACAGTGAGGCCGAAAGCGAGGGCAACTCCTGCAAAACCGATGCCGACTTCGGGAAACGTCGCCGCGAGCACGGCGCTGCCACATCCTCCGAGAACGAGCCAAAAAGTGCCGACGAGCTCCGCGGATAGCTTGGCGAACATTGGAGATCTCCTTGTTTTTGTTCTCCGCCCGGGCCTGGATCGTCCCGTGTACGATAATGTAGGCGTCCTGCCGACGCGCCGTCCAGGGATGAAGCTCTCTCGGTCGTCTCCGGTTAGGCTGAGCTGCGACTATCGGCAACGCCGTTTGCCGGCGGCCCGCACGACGGTCAGGCGGCCGGATTCACTCTGCCACCGCCCCGAACTCCGGCGGCGGCCGGCGATGGTGCGTCGCCGCCTCGTATGCCGCGCCCACGCGAAACAGCACTGCCTCGTCGAACGGGCGCGCGATGAAGTCGACGCCGACCGGGAGGCTTGCCGCAACCGGACCTACGAGCCGTGTACCGTCCGCTGTGCGCACGCGGTCCCACACCTCTGTCGTGAAGCCCGCGGGAACGGTCATTGCCGGAAATCCCTGCTGACCGATGAACGACCAGCCGACAGGCGAGCGGCCGTTCACCATCGGCTCGCGCGGGGCAGTGAGTTTGCGCGGAGGCACGCTCGCGGTCGGCGCGACGAGGACGTCGAGCCGCTGCTGCTGCATGCACTGGAGAATCATCGTACGGAACGCGAAGCGGTTTTGCAGCCGGAGGGAAGTGTCGATAGTCCGCGCGCGTTGGGCGTTCTCGCGTGCCCGCCGGCGATCCGGGAAATTCGGGTCGTCGTAGAACGTCGCCTTCGCGATCAGGTCGGCGTTGCTCTCGATGTTCGCGTCGCCGCGCTCGCGCAAGTATCGATCGATCATGTACCGGCCTTCTCCGGGGACGCCGAAGCCGGGCGCGAAGTCACCGAGGTCGCGGAGCGAGAGCGGCGGCACGCGTTGCGGATCGAAATGCATGTCGAGCAGCGCCGCGATGTGGTCCGTCGCCGGCTGCCCGTCGGCGTCGTACGGAAAGAGCTCCGGATAGCGGCGTATGAACGCGGACGTGAGCAGCTCCGGAACGTAGCGGTTTATGCAGTCCTGGAACAGCGCGCCGCGAGGACCGGGATCGACGATCGTCGCGCCAAGTCCGCGCAAGTCGTCGATGGCACGCTCGACGAGCTCGATGCTCTCTTCGTCGGCTTTCGAGAACAGCTCCGTCTGCATGTATTCTCGAACGACGCCGATGCGCAGTCCGTCGAGGCGTCCCGGCAACGCAAAGCTCGCGTATGGGTCGACCGGCTCGCGGCCGACGCTATGGACCGTCATCTCGTCCTTCGGGTCATAACCCGCGATGACGTCGAGCACGCGGGCCGCATCCTGCACCATCCGGCAGATCGGGCCCGTGCGCATGACGAGACCTGCTCCGATCATCCCGTCGCGGCTCACGAGCTCTTGCGTTGGCGCAAGCCCGACGAGACTGTTGACCGCCGCGGGCCACCGGATCGAGACGACCGTCTCCTCGCCGATCGCGCAGGTCACGAGATTGGCGGCCACGGCGGTCGCCGATCCCGCGCTCGACATGCCCGGCTCCCTTTCCGTGTCGTACGGGTTGCAGAACGTGCCGCCGAAGGAGCTGCGCGCGCCGTCCACGGCATATTCGGCCATGTTGGACTTCGCGAGGATGATGGCGCCGGCCGCGCGGAGGCGCGCGACGACGGTCGCGTCGTCGGGCGGGCGGTCGTCCGCATACTGCACGTCCGCGCCGGAAGTCGTGCGCAGATCGAACGTGTCGTACTGGTCCTTCACTGCCATGATCACGCCGTGCAGCGGACCTACGAGCTCGCCCGTTTCCGCGAGCCGGGCGTCCTGCTCGGCCGCAACCTCGAGCGCGTCCGGCATGCGCGGATCGTCGTCGGCCGGGTCGGTCAACGTACGCGCCTTGCGGGGGTCGAAGCCCCACTCCGCAAGTGCGGCGGGACGCAGGTTGAGCGTGGACAGCGCGTTGATCCGACCGGCGTGCGGTATCGTCGTGATCGGCCCGAGCCGCCCCTGCGGCTCGTTCACACACGTGCCGTTGTAGGCTTTGATGCGGCGCAGGTAGGCTTCGACGAGCCCGACGGTCGTGATGCGGCCGTCGAGCAGCGCGCTTTGGATATCCGCGATCGTGGCTTCCTCGACCTGGAACGCCTCGGACGTTTGGCCGGCGACTCGCGACGCGGCGGCGAGGAGCGAGAGGGCGGCGACGAGGAGGTGGGCGTTTGCGAGGGCGCGCCTTCGGGGCGTGGATACAGAGGCTCGGGCGGCCATTTGAAGTCTCCGTTCGTTTTCGGCCATTCTAGCTGGTGTTCTTTCAAGAATGCTTTCGGTGCGTTCGAGGTCGCCTAGAATGGGTTCCGGCCGCCAATCGCGTCGCAAGCCTCATCGCCCGCATGCGCAATATCGTCATCGCATTGATATTCTCCTTTGGATTGCTGCTGCTCGCGGCATGCACAGGCGCACGTTCGCAGTCGATTTCCACGGCACGCAAGGAAGTGCTCGCACCGATCGACGGCGCGGACATCCTGGTTCGCGAATCGTTCCCGCCGCAGTACGCCCTCGAGATCGTCTCCGGTCTGCCGAGCGGCTGCGCGCGGTTCAGCCGCCTAGACGTAGCGCGCGAGGGCGACTCGATCGAAGTGATGGTTTGGAACAGTGTGCCGGTATCCGATGACGTCGTGTGCACGATGATCTACGGCACGGCACGCAATACAGCGGCGCTCGGCGGCGACTTCGAGTCCGGCCGCACGTACGAGGTGCACATCAACGGCGAGCGGACGGTCTCGTTCACGGCCCAGTGACGCTCAGCTCTGCGGAAGGGAGCCCACTGATCACGCCGAGGTTAGAACCACCGTCATGTCGGACTCGGTACGGGCTGGGCGTGCGTTGCAACCGCTCCGGGCGTACCAGCGGTCGAACTGCGGCTTGATTCCTGCTCATGCAGGGCGGCCACGAAGCGAGCCCACGGTTGGGGATCCGCGGCGGCTCTGCTTTCCGCCGATGTGCGCATGGCAGAATCTAGTCTTGTCGACCGCAAATTCTCGACCCTCGCAGCAGTGTGCAACGGGAGTATCGTGCTCGCGGGAAATGGACGGAATCGCGCCAAGAACGCGAAAAAGTGCATCTGGCTATCGCGCGACTTGGCGATTCCGTCCATTCAACTGTTAGCCGCGATCCTACTTGGACGTAGACGCATGTCGAAACGTGACACATTAGCGGCAATCGACTTCGGTCAACGTGTGGCCGAGGAGGAAGGCGAAGCGCTCGCTGCATACTTCGTCGAGACAGACAATTGGCGACGGGTATTCGCCGGAGATATCGACGTAATTTATGGCCCGAAGGGCTCTGGCAAGAGCGCGCTATACTCCTTGCTCGTTGCTCGTACGAACGATCTATTCGATCGCGATATCATTCTCGTACCAGCGGAGAATCCACGGGGGACGCCAGCGTTTCGCGACTTAACTACGGATCCACCAGCTACGGAGGCAGAGTTCATCAACCTCTGGAAACTATATTCCTTATCTCTATTGGCCTCATGTTTCGACGAGTATGGCATCGTTGGTGAATCTGCCAAGCACCTGAAAGAAGTCCTAGCACGTGAAGGCCTGGCAAAGACTAAGCAGACGTTGCAAGGTCGCGTGCAATCCGCGTTGAGAGCGCTGAGCTAGAACAGAATGCCCTCCGCGCGTTGTTCCGTGTGTATCTCGATCTACTAAATTTCCAGTATCTACATGTGAAGGTATTCCTTGCGTACAGATATCTGGAATCGCATTACTCAGCAAGGCTTTCGCGAAGCTAGTCACATTACTCGTCACGTTACGATCTCATGGGACCGCTCGTCGCTACTCAACCTAATCGTGCGTCGAGCCCTGCACAATGAAGCGGTCGCTGTCCACTATGAAATCGCAAAGGACGCAGTGCTTGCGTCCACAGAGTCTCAGGAGCACTTCTTTTTTCGAATGTTTCCCGATCAAGTGGATGTCGGCCCAAACAAGCCATCTACGCTCGACTGGCTGCTTAGCCGGACCCGAGACGGCACGCAGATCAATGCCCCCAGAGAGCTCATCGACTTCCTGGGGTCGCTCCGCACACAACAGATGCGACGATACGAGCTGGGCGAGCCTGACCCGGAAGGCGAGGCGCTGTTCGCGAGGGCAGCGTTTAAGCCGGCATTGCCGGAGGTTTCGGAGGTGCGGCTGAATCAGACACTGTACGCAGAGTATCCGGAATTGCGTGAGCATATCGAACTGCTGCGAGATGAAAGAACGCTACAACGCCCGGAAACTTTGGCCAAGATTTGGGGTATAAGCCCCATTGAAGCTCATGGGCGAGCCAACGACCTCGTCTCGGTTGGATTCTTCGAACGCCGTGGTTCGCGAGAGGCGCCTGAGTATTGGGTTCCGTTCCTCTATAGAGACGCGCTGGAACTCGTTCAGGGCGCGGCAGAGTGACCTGTTGGACGGTGACGGCTAACAACCGGATCGAGCGGACGCGGGTATGGATAAAGTGCCATTTCAGAGACGTGGGCAGCGCGCCGCTCATCCGGAACGTTAGGCGTCACCCAAAGGCCGCGGCCACCGCGTAGAAGCGATTCGAGATGCTGCAGTGGATAGTCACCGTCATCGTGCCTGTCCTCTCCGCGCTTTCGGGAGTTGCGATTGGTGCGTGGTTAGCCTCTCGACGTGAGCGCAATCAGCACAAGCTAGCATTCCTGGAGAAGCAGCTGAGTCGCTTCTATTCTCCTATGCTTGGCCTTCGGAACGAGATAAAGACGCACAGTGAGCTGAGATTGCGTATCCAGAACGAGGCCAACCAGGCCTGGCGGGCGCTTTGCGCAGAAAATGAACAACTCGATATCGAGAAGCGACAGCAGATGACGAAAGAACGCAGTCCTGAGTTCACACGTATTATTGAGTACGATAATACAAAGCTGCATGAGGACTTGCTTCCGGCCTACCGGAGGATGGTTGACCTCTTTCGGGATCAATACTGGTTAGCTGAAGTGGAAACTCGCAGCTTCTACGCGCCGCTTCTGGAATTCGTTGAGATTTGGAACCGCTGGATCGACGAGGCTCTCCCTCGCGAGGTTCTTCAGCGCTTGCAGCACAGTGAAGAGCATCTCGTCCCTTCTATTCGCACATCGAAACTATGCATGATGATCAGAAGGAAACTTAGAGATGCGAGTCCCTGAGGATTACCGAGTGACGCCTAACAACGCGATGCAGACGGACAAAGAGCGTTTGGCGTCATAGTCGCGCCGCGCGCGCCCATAGGCGAGCTGCGCTTACGCGGCGCGCTGCGGTCGGTGATGCAATACGAGGAGCTGCTGTGGCTCGAGCGCTAACTGGGCATATGTCCGGCCTTCGTCGTCTGAGAACTCCACTTCATATGCGCCGGACAGGAGTTCAACGACAGTGCCGACTTGTCCGCGGACGAGCCCATGCTCCGGAATATCGGTTAGCAGAGCTACGACATCCAATAGGCGCGGTTGGCGGTCCATGGCTTTCTCTACTTTACATAGCAGCTAGTGAGCCGAGGTACAGCTTCACCTTGCCGTATTATCCAGGTGCTCCGCAAGGTTGCCGTGCCGTTCGGGCCCGCTATCGCAAAATCAATAATGTAACGCGCCCCGAAGCGGTCGTTGTGAGCCGGCGTCGCCTCTTCGGTGGCCGCTGCAGTAAGGAGCGCTTCCCGGAGCTTTTCGGCATGCTCTTTAGTGAAACCCAGAACAACGGCGAAAACGCGTGCCTTGTGCTTTCCTCGAGGGTGACTGGGATTAAGGCAGTAGCCGCCAAGCTTCTCTCGATCGACGATCGCCTTGTCGCCAGCCGGCAGCTTCATGGATGCAAGGTTACCATAGCGGTGCAATCGCATGATGCCTCCGCTTCGCGCCGGCAGTGGGCGCCGAACAACCGGTTGGAGCGGACCGCGACATTGTCGGCGAGTGCGCGGCGCGAGCACGCCACGAGATTATGCGCGCTCGCGCCGCGCATGAAACGGTGGCGGGCGGCCGCTCAACCGGAGCGTTAGCCGCCATGGTTTCGCGAATCGCATGGTTCGTCATCGGTTGCTGCGTAGTTGCAGGCGGAGGTAGCGCCCAGGAGGCAACCCTTCCTTCCGAGTCGTCGTTCATTGTCAGGCTTGCGGATGAAGCCATTTCTGCTGACGACGGCGCAGCTGTTAATAGTCGCGATTACGCTCGTGCTGTGTTCGCCAACGCTTTCCTGGGTGGTTATTCGAATCCCGATAGCACAATTCCGGTTAACACGGCTCTGTTCTCGTCACGAATGAACGGTGCAGGTTGGAATGCCGGGCAGGCCTATAGACGCGTCCATCCTAAGGCACAAATAGCCAAGGAGCCTCACGATGAAGGTCACCATTACCGCCTTCGAGCGGTCACCCGATGGCGGCATGGGACTCGCGCGCGACACCCGTGTGCGCTGGGCGCTCGAAGAGGCTGAGCAAGACTACGAGGTCCGCCCGGTGTCGTTTCGCGCGATGAAGGAGCCCGCGCACCTGGCGCTCCACCCGTTCGGCCAGATTCCGACCTACGAAGAAGGCGATCTCACGTTGTTTGAGACAGGGGCAATAGTCCTACATATCGCTCAGCGCCATGAGGTCCTGCTGCCGGGCGATGCCAATGCACGGGCCCGCGCAGTCGCATGGATGTTTGCCGCGCTCAATACGGTGGAGCCGCCGATCCTCGAGCTTGCAAACGCCAAAATTCTGGAACGAGATAAACCCTGGAGCAAGGAACGCCTGCCGCTCGTCGAGGATCGTGTCCGCGACCGGCTCAACGCACTTTCGACTCGCCTCGGCAGTGCCGACTGGCTCGACGGTGCATTCAGCGCCGGCGACTTGATCATGGTGTCTGTCCTGCTTCGGCTGAAGCCGTCCGGCATTCTGGACGAGTTCCCGACCTTGGCCGCCTACGTCGCTCGCGGCGAAGCGCGGCCTGCCTATCAGCGAGCGTTCGCTGCCCAACTGGCGTTCAACAAGCGAAAGCCAGCGATGGGCTGATTGGTGACGTTCGCTTCTGGCGGAAAGGGGTCATTGGCACCAAAACAGTGACGCTATATAACACGCCTTGCGGCGGACTGTGATACGGCGTCGCCGCGACGCCGCGAGCTAAATGGAGAAATCGAAGGTTTGGCTGCAGCCCTCCTGCCAAGCGTGGAGACGCAGTGAGGGGGCATAACTGGGTACCGATTCTTCGAGTGGCATCGAAGTAGTCGAGATACTTGTCACCGCTTCGGGCGCGATTAACAATGACCACGAAAACTACCAGACTCATCGCAGTGCTTGCGGGCGGCCTGGTGTCTGCGACCGCTCATTTCCTCTTTTATGACCCCGTTCAGAATGCTCCGGCCTTTCTCAAGCCCGCGCTGATTATTTTTTGGGGCGCCGTTCTTTTCTTGGGCACGAATATCTCGGTATTCAGTTTCAATCTGTTGCGAGTCTTACTGTCAGTTCGTGGCTTGGAAGACGAGCAGGAGATAGAGCGCATTGTTGAGCCGGCTTTGCGGGGACGCCTTGCAGACGAGCGGATGCTGCGGTACACGGACATACCGCTCTTTGCCGGAATCGGCATGATATTGGCAGGCGTTTTGATTCGTCTTCTGAGATGAAGGCGACGCATCCTAACAAGGCGCTGCGGCGGAAGCTCGTATCTTCTGGGTCGCCTCACGAGCCCCAAATCGGCTTCTCTCGCGCCGTTCGGATGGGCCCATTCGTCGCCGTTGCGGGCACTGCGCCCATTGCGCCTGATGGCGGCGTTGCCTCGCCGGGAAGCGTCTACGGACAGACCAGGCGCTGTCTCGACATTATTCTCCAAGCAATCGCGGAAACGGGCCTCACCGCAGAGTCGGTCATCCGCACACGGGTCATGCTTACGGACATCGCTCGCTGGAAGAGGCCGCGCGTGCACACGGAGAGGTGTTCGGGAGGATACGCCCGGCATGCACGTTCGTTCAGGTCGTCAGTTTCATCAATCCTGGCTGGCTGGTTGAGCTTGAGGCAGATTGCGTTGCCGCCGACGAGCAAGGTGCGAGCTGATCCTTCGGTGCACCCGTATGTCGGGCGGCTCGCTCGTCTTCTCTTCGCGGCGGGTGTGTTCACCAGCGCAGAACCGATCCGCTTTTTGGTAGCAGATCGAGTGGGGGCGCTACCACGCGCCCTGAGGCGGCCCGTCAGGAAGGTGCTCGAGCGTTCCGCGCCGCGCGAGGAGCTTGCAAGCAAAGGAAGTGACTATGGCTAGACTCGTGTTCGGAATGAACCAGTCTCTGGACGGCTACGTCGATCATATGGCGTTCGGGCCAAGCCGCACGCTTTTCCGCCACTTCATCGAAGAGGCTCGGAGGCAGGCGGGCAGCGTGTACGGTCGGAAGATGTACGAGGTCATGCGTTACTGGGACGACGATCATCCTGAGTGGGATGCAGAGGAACAGGCGTTCGCTGCGGCGTGGCGGAACCAGCCGAAATGGGTCGTCTCACGCTCATTTCACTCGGTCGGTCCCAATGCCACCCTTGTTCAGGGTGGTCTCGAGGGTGTCATTCGCCGGCTGAAGGCCGAGCGCGAAGGGGAGATCGAAGTTGCCGGACCCGTCTTGGCTCAAAGTCTCACCGAACTTGGCTTGATCGATGAGTATCGGATCTATCTGCATCCCGTCGTGCTTGGTCACGGCAAGCCATATTTCGCCGGACCGCGGCCGCCCCTCCGTCTCGTGGCTCATGATCGGATTGACGAGGACGTGATCAGGTTGACCTACGTTCCTGCTTAGTCTTGCGAGCGATGCACTCCGTCAGGCGCCATGATCATCAGACGTTCGGTGCGATTTTCAACACGGCTCCAGCGCAAAGCGGTCGCAGAGAGACTACGAGACAAGGCCGGGCGATGACGCCGAACGAGCGGGCGAGCCGATATGGCACTGCGGACACCGCTCCGCTCAACGGTAGCAGGTGCTGTCGATCTACGTCGCCAAAAGCAGGGGGCTCTGATCGAGTCTTGGAGCAGTCTATGTCAACTCAGGAATCTGAAGTCTCTCGCATAAAGTACGGTCGGGCGGTTCCGACGATTTCCGTCACCGATATCCAGGTTGCGCTGAAATTTTATCGGGTTCCCGGCTTCCGGCCGAGTAGCGCGTCGCTACGGGTGTAAGCTTGGGCCTTGGGGGTTTGAGCGAGCGTTTGAAGCAGCGTCGAAAAGTGCGTGGCAATGCGGAGGACGCCGACTCCGGACGTCGGCCGATGGACGCGCCCAAACCGATCCATATTCAGTTGCTCGGCGAGCTGCGCGTGGTCCGCGGCGGAGCTCCGGCCGTGCTGCCGCGCTCGCGCAAGACCCGCGGCTTGCTCGCGTTCTTGGCGGCGCACGATCGGGTGCGTCGCCGCGAGGACCTTTGCGAGCTCCTCTGGGACGTGCCGAACGATCCGCGCGCCGCGCTGCGGTGGAGCGTGTCGAGACTGCGGACGCTGCTGAGGGCCGGCGACGCCTGCGGTCTGCGAGCGGATCGCGATACGGTTTCCATCGACCGCGAGCTCGTTGCCGTCGATCTTCCCGAGCTTCGGCAACGGCTTGCGACAGGCCTCGATGAGGCCGGCGCCGACGCGCTGTTGGAGCTCGAGACGCAATTCGAGGACGGCTGTCTCAAGGGCCTCGACGGCCTCGGCAGCGTGCAATTTCAGCTGTGGATCGAGACCGAACGCGCCGCGCTGCGCGAGCTGCATTCCAAGCTCCTGCAAAGGCTCGTGGGGGATCGCTCGCTTCCGTTGGTCACCCGACTTCGGTTGGCGGCCAAGCGGGTCGCGTTGGAGCCGTTGGACGACGCGGCCAACGCCGATTACCTCGCCGTCGTCGTCGAGAAGGTCGGGTTGAACGAAGCTCGGCAAGCCTTCGAGAAGGTCCGCGCGCGCTATCGAGCCGAAAAGCAGCCGGAGCGGGATTTGCTCCTCGCGTGGCACAGACTGACCCGCGGCTCTCCTCCGCCGGACCACCAGGGAGTCGGCAGCCAAGGTCAGCGCAATGCGGCTCGCGCCGGAGCAAATCGGCCGAATGCTCGGCGTTCGCTACTTGATCACGGGCTCCACGCAGCGCAGTGACAAGCGTGCGCGAGTAACCGTTTCGTTGCTCGATGCGATGAGCGGCACGGAAATATGGTCGAACCATTTCGACCGCTCGCTGGACGATCTGTTCGAGGTCCAGGACGACATCACGGGCTCGGTCCTCGCGCCGATCGAGCCCATGATCGAGCGGGCCGAGATGCAGCGGGCGTTGTTGAAGCCGCCGAGCAGCCTGACGGCCTGGGAGTGCTTTCATAGAGGGCTCTGGCACTGCTTTCGTTTCACGGACAAGGACAACGAAGCGGCGCACGAGCTCTTCCGGCGCGCCATCTCCCATGATCCGCGCTTCTCTCGCGCATACGCGGGGCTTTCTTTCTCGCATTTCTCGCGGGCGTTCTTGCGAGGAGTCGACGACGTCGAGAGCGAGATCGACAAGGCGCTCGAAGCCGGTCGACGGAGCGTGGCTTTCGGTACCGGCGATGCGATGGCGCACTGGGCGCTCGGCCGGGCATTCTTCTTGTCGAGGGAGCATGATCAGGCGTTGAATGCCGTCGAGCGGGCGCTCGCGATCAATCCCAACTACGCGCAGGCGTACTACGCCAAGGGCTTCATCGGCGTTCATGCAGGAATCGACGACGAGTCGCTGCGAGCGCTGGACGTGGCCGAGCGCTTGAGCCCTTTCGACCCTCTATTGTTCGCGATGAAATCGAGCCGCGCGATTTCGTTGGCGAACCAGGGGGGCGCTACGACGAGGCGGCGGCGTGGGCGATGCGGGCGACTCAGGAAGCGAACGCCCATTTCCACATCTATGCGATTGCTGCCGCGTGCCTGGAGCTTGCTGGCCGCTCCGACGACGCCAGGCGCAACGCGCGCTGGGTGCTCGAGCGTCATCCGGGCTACAGCGTGCAAATATTGCAGCGCAGCTTTCCGCAGCGGGAGGAGGCGACGAGAGCGCCGTTGCTTGCCGCGCTCGTCCGGGCAGGGATCCCCGAACGCCGGGCGTAAGGAATCGACGCCCTGCGCGTCGCTGCCGCCCGCCTGTCTCAGCGCTTGCCTACCGTGCGCATGATGTCGTCTAGCGGGTTGCCGTCGCCGTCCATGTCGAGCATCGATGCGAAGCCGCCGGCTCCCGGTTCGGCACCCGCGCGCGTGCGGCGCGACGGCGCGCCGAGCGCGCCTGAACGGCGACTGCCGCCGAGGAAGCTGCTGAGGAGGCCGACCAATCCGCCGCGGGTCGAGCCTCGGCGTGCGGCGCTTCCGCCCGCCTGCTTCGCCATGTAGCCGGCCACCATCATCGCGATCATCGGCAGCATTCTCTTCAGCAGGTCCGGGCTCAACCCGGTCTGCGACGACGCGTTTTGCGCGACTGCGCGGCTGACATCCTTCGAGCCGAAGATCTGCCCGAGCACGTTGTTACCGCGATTCACGTTCGTCGATTTCGGCGCCAGCACGTCATCGAGCAACTCGCCGCCGCCGAGGCGGCCGAGGATGCCGCCTAAACCTTCGAGGCCCGAAGGCTGGGACTGCGCCTGCTTCTTGAATCCGCCGAGCACGGCCGGGGCGAGCGCGCTGGTCCCGCGTGCCGCCTGCTCCTCGGTGATGCCGAGCTCGCGTGCGATGGACTGGAGACCGCCCATCTGGGCCAGGACGTCGGTGATTTGCATCGGGATTCCCTCGCAGAGCGCGCTTGCGTCGTCCAAGACGAGGCCGACGCGACCGCGCGGAAAGGTGTGTGTAGCCACGAGCGTACGCCGCCGGGCGCGACGTGCGACAGGGGAGCGCTACCTACTACGACGATCGCTCCGCGGCGAGGACGGCGTTCATTCGAAGATCCTCATCAGCGGCCGCTCGTAGCGGTGCTTGATCCACTGGATCCAGGCGTTCTCGTCGCGAAGGTCGAGCACGTGAAGAGTGAGGCGGCTGCCGTCCGGCGCGAGGTCGGCCCAGACGGTCCCAGGCGTGGACGTGACGATCGCGGCCAGTACTGCAAGCGCATGCGGATCGCGAAGCTCGAGCGGAATGTGCACGAAGCCCGACCGCACGCGCCGGGCTCGTACGAGCCCGAGGACGATCGCGGCGACGTGGACGTTCGAGCGGACGATATCCGCGAGCACGATCACGGCGAGCTGCACCGCGACCCACGGCCGCCGGAGGCGCGGACGCAGCGGTCGAAGGTTCGTGCTTGCCCATCCGAGCGCGACGGCGAGGGCGACGGCGAGGACGATTTGCCCCGGCGACGCGGACTCGTTCAGCAGCAGCCACATCGCGGCGAGCGCGATCGTGAGCACCGGGGGGAGCCGCCGAATCGCGTCCTTCACGGCTGTGTCCCTCGTCCGGTGTCCGCGTATCGCGCCGACAGCACGCTCTCAATGTACGTGCCCGGGTCGTGAAGCGACCGCGCGGTGGCTTGGAGAAAGCCCATCACGGGGCCGGATGCCGCCACGAGCGCGAGGCAGAGCAACACGAGGAACGCGACCGGAGACGCTTCGAGGACGTGCAGCCGGGGCGTGCGCCGCTGCGTCACGGTCCAAAAGAGCCGGATCCCGATCCGCGTCAGCGCGACGATGCCGACGAGACCCGAGACGAGGATCGCGACGACGAGCCCCCACCCGGCTCCCGCTTCGCCGGCCGCGGGCGCCGTCTCGAGCACGGTGGAGAGCAGCGCGAACTTCGCGATGAAGCTCGGCATCGGCGGCAGGCCGGTGACGAGCAGCACGCAGCAGACGAACATCGAGCCGAGAAACGCGATCGCGATCGGGATAGGCGTGCCGACTTCTTCCTCGGTCCCGTAAGGATCGGGCTCGTGCACGCCGAAGCCCATGTAGCCCGGCAGCGCGCGAGTCCCCGTTTCGGGGACGGCGCCAGGCGAAGAGGCGGGCGGCGCCTTCGGCACTTCGGCCCCGGCCGCGTCGAAGAAGAGCCTCGTCCGGTCCGTCATGCCCGCAACCAGGAAAAACGCCGCGGTCGTCAGGACCGACGTCGCGAGATAGAACAGCACCGGCGCGGTCAACGCCTCGATGCCGAGGCCGAGCGACGCGAGCAGGAGGCCCGACGAGACGATCACGGAGTAGCTGACGAGACGACGGAGATGCAAGGTCGCGAGCATGCCGATCGTGCCGGACACGAGGGTCACGATCCCGGTGTAGTAAAGGATCTCGCCGAGAATCGCGGCAGCGGCTTGGTCCTCGCCGAGCAGCGTGCCGATCCGCAGCACCGCATAGACGCCGACCTTCGTCATCATCGCGAAACCGGCTGCGAGCGGCGCCATCGACACGGAGTACGCGCCCGGCAGCCACGAGTTCAGCGGCCAGCTCCCCGCTTTCGTGAGGAATGCGATACCGAGGATCCAGGCGCCCGCGTCGAACAGCGCGCGCTCGTCCGCTTCGAGTGCCTGGACGCGGCCGAGCAGATCCGCCATGTTCAATGTGCCGGCCGTACCGTAGATCAATGCGACCCCGATCAGGAACAGGAACGATGCGAAGAGGTTGATGGCGATGTAGTGGAGGCCGGTTCTCACCCGCACCGTGCCGACGCCGCGCAGCACGAGCCCGTAGGAGGCGGCGAGGAGCACCTCGAAGAACACGAACAGGTTGAAGAGATCCCCGGTCAGGAACGCGCCGTTCAGGCCCATCGTCAGGAGCTGAAACAGCGGGTGGAACGGCTGCCCCGGTCGATCCCAGTGAGACATCGAGTAAACGAGCGTTGCGAGCGCCACGATGGCGCCGAGGGCCAGCATCATGGCCGACAAGCGGTCGACGACGAGGACGATGCCGAAAGGCGCAGGCCATGCGCCGAGCGAATAGACCCCGATGCCACGCGACCAGATCTCCGGAACCGAATCGGTGGTCAGGTAGAGGAGCGTCAACGCGGTCACGAGCTGCCCTGCGATCGACGCGAGCGCGATCGAGCGCCGCACCGTCCGCTGCGACTCCGACACCAAGAGCAGCGCGCCGGCCGCGAGCAGCGGCAGGACGATCGGCAGGATCGGCAGATGCGGCGCGATGACGTTCATCGGTCCGGCTCCCGCCCGTCGACGTGATCCGTGCCGGAGAGGCCGCGGAGCGCGAGGAGCACGACGAGGAACAGTGCGGTCGTCGCGAAGCCGATGACGATCGCCGTCAGCACGAGGGCCTGCGGCAACGGATCGGCGTAGAGCGTGGGGCTGGCGCCCCCGTCCGGGGGGAGGATCGGCGGCCGGTTCTCGCCGAGGCGCCCCATGCCGAAGATGAAGAGATTCGTCGCGTACGAGAGCAGCGACAGCCCGACGACGACCTGGAACGTACGCGGCCGAAGCAGCGCCCAGACGCCGGCGGCGACCAGTGTGCCGATCGCGAGGGCGTAGATCGCTTCCATCAGCCGGCCGCTCCTCTCTTCTCGCTCGCCGCGTAGAGCTCGTCGTGCGCCGTCTCGATCGCCGCCTCCGCGCGGCGCGGGCTGCGCAGCGATTGATGCGCCAGCGCGACGAGCATCAGCACGACGGCGCCGACGACGAGCATGTAGACGCCGAGATCGAACAGCAGCACGCTCGACAGATGCACGTCGCCGATCACGGGCACGTGCAGATCGACGGCGAGCGACGTCAGGAAAGGCTGCGATGCGAACCATCCGGCGATGCCGGCCGCACCGGCCGCGAGGAGCCCGAGCGCGATCCAAAGCTGCGGATGGATCCGCAGACGCGATTCGACCCACATCGTGCCCCCGACCATGTACTGTGTGATCACGGCCGTCGCCATGATGATCCCGCCGACGAAGCCGCCGCCCGGCGCGTCGTGACCGCGCAGCAGGAAGTACACCGATACGAGCCCGGCGATCGGCCCGAGCAGGCGGACGAGCACGGCCGGAATCTTCATGTAGCCCCGCGGCAGCGGGTCCGTGAGTGCATCCGTCGACGGGGCGGGATCGGCGCGCTGCGCACGCGGGAGATCGACGCTTTCGGCCGCCGGACGGAAGCGCCTCAGCAGCGCGTACACGATCAGCGCGACGATCGCGACCACGGTGATCTCGCCGAGCGTGTCGAAGCCGCGGAAGTCGACGAGGAGCACGTTCACGACGTTGCGGCCGTCAGCGGCGTCGAAAGCATTGTTGATGTAGTAGGCCGGAAGCGGAGACAGCCCGGGCCGGGTCAACACGGCGAACGCGAGCGCGGCAGCGCCGGCGCCGGCCGCTATCGCGAGAAGCGCGTCGCGGGCTCGCCGCCCGCGCGCGCGAAGCGTCCGCCGGCGGGGGTCGTCGAACGCGATTCGGCGCGGCAGCCAACGCAGCCCGAGCAGCAGCAGCACGATCGTCACCACCTCGACGGTCACCTGCGTCAGCGCGAGATCCGGGGCGGAGAACCAGGCGAAAGTCAGGCTCGTAACGAGGCCCGTGACGCCGAGCATGATCAGCGCCGCGAGCCGATGAAATTTCGCCTGAAGCGCGGCGCCGACCGCGCACGCGCCGCCGCCGAGCCAGAGCAGCGCGAACCGCGGATCGAATGCCGAGTGGCCGCCGCCCGCGGACCAGCCCGCAGCCCCGAACGCCGAGACGCCGGCGACGAGCGCGATCGCGACGATCGCGAGGAGCTGCGACTGAAGGCGCCGCGTGAAGAAAAGGTGCGCAAGGCGCGCGGCGCCGCGCAAGGCGACGACGTTCGCCACGTCGAACATGCGTTTCGCGTTCAAGCGGGAGAGCAGCGGCGTCGGCTGCATCGTGCGCCCGCGGCGGTGGAGCAGCAGATAAAAGCCGGTGCCGCCGACGAGCGCGATGGCGCTCATCAGGAGCGGAGGCGTGAAGCCCTGCCAGACCACGAGCCGGTACTCCGGCAAGTTGCCGGCGAGGATAGACAGCATCGCGGTCTCGAGGATCGGACCGATCGTTCGCGCGGGAAGCATGCCGACCAGCAGGCACGCGAGGACCAGGAGCGCGCTCGGCAACAACATTCCGCGCGTCGGCTCGTGCGCCGGGCGCGGCAGATCCGCGGCGCCGCGCCCGAAGAACACTTGATGGATGAAGCGCACGGAATAGGCGACGCTGAAGATGCCGGCCATGGTCGCGAGCGCCGGAAGCGTGAAGCGAAGCCCGGTGGCACCGCCGACGACGATCGATTCCTCGAAGAACATCTCCTTCGATAAGAACCCGTTCAGCAGCGGGACGCCGGCCATGGCCGCGGCCGCGACCGTCGCGACCGTAGCCGTGAGCGGCATCGAGTGTGCGAGGCCCCCGAGCCGCTTCATGTCGCGCGTGCCCGTCTCGTGCTGCACGATGCCGGCACCCATGAACAACGATGCCTTGAACGTCGCATGGTTCATCATGTGGAAGACGGCCGCGACGAGCGCGAGCTCGCTGTTCATGCCGAGCAGCATCGTGATCAGGCCGAGATGGCTGATCGTCGAGTACGCGAGCACGCCCTTCGTGTCGCGCTGGAACGTCGCGGAGAACGCGCCGATCAGGAGCGATGCCGCGCCTGCGCCCGAGATCAGCCAGAACCAGAGCTCGGTGCCGTAGAGCGCGGGCCAAAGCCGGGCGAGCAGGAATACGCCCGCCTTCACCATCGTCGCCGAGTGGAGGTACGCCGACACCGGAGTCGGCGCCGTCATCGCCTGCGGCAGCCAGAAATGAAACGGGAACTGCGCGCTCTTCGTCAGCACGCCGAGCGCGACGAGGACGATCACCGCGTCGTACCACGGATGCGCGCGGATCGCATCGCCGGCGGTCAGCACGTCGTCCAATGCATAGCTGCCCACGATCTCGCCGAGCATCAGCACGCCGAGCAGCAGGCAAAGCCCGCCTCCGACCGTCACGATCAGCGACATCCTGGCCGCACGCCGGGCATCCGGCAGGTGGTACCAGTAGGCGATCAGCATGAACGAGGTAAGGCTCGTCAGCTCCCAGAACACGACGAGCTGGATCAGATTCCCAGAGAGCACGATGCCGAGCATCGCGCCCATGAACGCGAGCAGGAACGAGAAGAAGCGCGGGACCGGGTCCTCCGGCGACATGTAGTAGCGCGCGTACAGCACGACGAGCGCGCCCATCAGCGAGACGAGCAGCGCGAACAGCCACGCGAAGCCGTCCATTCGGAAGTGGAGGTCGAGCCCGAGCTGCGGGAGCCAGGGCACGACCGTACGCACGACGCCTCCGCTCGTGACCTCCGGGTAGAGGCCCGCGACGAGCACCGTGCAGGCGATCGCGACCGCGCCCGCGAGCCACGCCGCGGCGTTGCGGGCTTTGGCCGGCAGGAGCGCCGCCGCAGCGCAGCCGAGGAAAGGCAGCGCGGCGATCAGCGTGAGCAGCATGTGAGAACGCCCTGCGGCGCGTGATTCAGCTCGAACATCGACCTGGAGAATCCCACGCGGTGATTTGCGGCCCGCCGACGGCGGTGCCTCGCCCGTCCGTGGAGGGGACGTCCCATTGTACGATGAGCCGAAGGCGCTCCCGGCGGGACGCGGGGGCGCTGCCCGGGCAATGTCCGCAGCTCCCTTGCCGCCGCCCGGGCCGCAAGCGGCGCACCGTCAACCGAGTTGGCTGATTCCGGGAGAAAGCATTACCTTGTACGCCATGGCGACGACCGCATTCGTTCCCGCTCCCGGCAGCGGAATCATCGAGACCGCCGGCAAGGCCGTCGCTCGGCTCGGCATTCGGCAATGACCCCGCTCGACGATCTGAAGATCGCCGTCGTCTGCGGCGGCCCTTCCGCGGAGGCGGACGTGTCGCGCGTGTCGGGCCGCGGCGTCGCCGACGCGCTGCGGGCCACGTTCTCCCGGGTCGTCGTGCTCGAATTCGACGAGCGCATCGTCGAGTCGGTCGTCGCGAGCGGCGCCGACGTGGTGTTCCCGGTGCTGCACGGTCCTCCCGGCGAGGACGGCACGTTTCAGGGGTTCCTGGAGGTCGCCCGGCTGCCTTACGTCGGAAGCGGCGTACATGCGAGCGCGTGCGCGATGGACAAGCGCGTCGCGAAGCATCTCTTTCGTGACCGCGGCTTGCCCGTCGCTCGCGACGTCATCGTGTTTCCCGGCGAGGATCTCGCCCGGGCGGCCGCGCGCGCGATCAAGCAGTTGGGGCCGCGCGTCGTGGTGAAACCCACTCGGCAAGGGTCGGCGCTCGGCGTCGCGTTCCCGCAGGACCCCCAAGAGCTCGCGAAGGCACTCGCCGACGCGCTCGCGTACGGCGACCCGGTGCTCGTCGAGGAGCGAATTGCCGGGAGGGAGATCACCGTAGGCATCCTGGAGCGCGACGTCGTCGAGGCGCTGCCGGTCACGGAGATTCGTACGCCGCAAGGATCGTGGTACGACTACGAGCACCGCTACACGCCCGGCTTCAGCGAGCACGTGCTCCCGGCCGAGCTGCCGGCGGCGCAGTACGCCCGCACGCAGGCGCTCGCCCAGCTCGCGCATGCGGCGCTCGGCTGCCGGGATTTGTCGCGGGTCGATTTCGTCGTGCCCGAGCATGGCGAGCCGATCGTGCTCGAGGTCAACACATTGCCGGGCATGACGCCGACCAGCCTGTATCCGGAGGCCGCTCAGGCCGCCGGCGTGTCGTTCGACGCGCTCGTAAGGATCCTGGTCGAGCGGGCCTGGTCGAGAAGGGCGGAGGGGAGTGGAGGCGGATCGTGACGCTCACGAACGTCCTTCGCTTCGTCAGCATCCTGCTCGTCGCGATCTCGATGTCGGCCGGTCTCGCCCACTTGTTCGCGCTGCCGAACAAGATCGGCTTGCCGCGCGACGCCTACCTCACCGTGCAGCAGATTTACCGCGGCTGGGCGCTGCTCGGCATCGCCGTGATCGGCGCATTGCTCTCCACGTCGATCCTCGCCTTTCGGCTGCGGGGCGCGCGGTCGGAGTTTCGACTGACGCTCGCGGCGGCGATCTGCGTCGCCGGCAGCCTCGCCGTTTTCTTTTCGTTCACGTTCCCGGCGAATCAGCAGACGCTGAACTGGACGATGCTGCCGGACGGCTGGGAGGCGCTCCGGCAACAATGGGAATACTCGCACGCGGTCGGAGCGGTCTTGTATCTGGCCGCGCTCGTTCTGCTGACGCTGTCTCTGCTCGTGCGCCGGGAGGAATCCGGAGGAGTTACGCATCCTTCGGCGCCATCTGCCTGAATACGAGAAAGGCTCTGCCGGCCGGCGTCAGATGGTACGCGTTCTGCCCGTCGAGCCCGCCGATCGTGGAACGTAGCAGGTTCAGCCGCGTCAGCCTTTCGAGCGTGCGCTGCACCTCGTACGTGCGGGCGCCGAGCGCGGCGGCGAGCTCGCCGACGGCGAGCGCATATCCGGGCCCGACTTTCGCGTGAGCGCGGAGCACGCGTATTTCCTCGTCGGTGAGCACGAGCTCTTCCGAGAGCTGCGGCGTCTGCCGCGCTTCCAGGCTGCCGCGTAAACGCCGCCAACGGTAAGCCGTCAGCGCCGCAGCGATCCGCGCGCGCCGGCACGCGTCCTGGTAGAGGTTCACGATGCGCCGGGTCAATGCCTCGTCGAAATCGCGGATCGCCGTGTAAGTCATCGACGTGCCGATGAGGAGCGCGATCCATGCGCAGGCCGAGACGAACCCGGACAAGAGGCCGCCGTAGCTCTGCGGAGCGAGCTCGAGGAAGCGGGCGACGGCCGGCGCGTGAGTCAGCGCGGCCCAGATCAGCCAATCGCCGGGCAGGAAGAAGAGCATGAGCAGAAGCGGGCCGAGATCGGCGAGCGTAAGGGGCTTTGCGGCTTCGATCGCGACGAAGAGATCGGGAGGCTGAGGAATCGCGTCCATCGCACCGGCAACCCCGCTGTCGTGAGCGCGGTTCGAGCTGCGGCTCGCGCGCGCCTTTAGACCGGAAGCTTTGCGTCCCCGCCTTTCGGCGGGTTTGCCCTCGTTTGCGGCAGCCCACGAGTCTGCGCGGCTCGGGCTCGCCGTTCAAGCCAGCATTTAACGGAATGCGCACCGCGCGCAAAAAGGTGTCAGACACGAATAGAAAAAAAGGTGTCAGACACCAATAACGCCAATAACGAGAAAAAGGTGTCAGACACCAATTACGACCGACCGCACCTGCAGTTCACATAACGAGCCGCGGCCTTGGGCCGAGGGGCAGTGCCGAGGCCGATTTGCGCCGTGGTTGATTGACACTCGACCGGGCCGGAGAGATGCTTCGCGGCGACTGAAAAAGGCACACCTTTCGCAAGAAGGGGTCGCAAAGCCACCGGTCTAAGGGGAAACCTACGACAGCGGGGTTGCCGGTACGGCGGTCGTGGGACCGTACCCCCACCCCTCCGTCGAGCGTGTTTCCCGGGCCTGGGGCGCGCCAACGGAGAATCGTCATGACTCTCGACAATCTCCTCGCGATCACGCCGTATCCCGCCGTGTCCGCCGTGCTTTGGCTCGTCCTCGCGGCAGGGGTGCTGTATCTCGCGAGAGCGTCCGCGCACAAAGTCATCATCACCGTCTGTCAGGCGATGCACGACGTGCTGCGCCTCGCCGCGCAGTCGTTTCATGCCGCCGAGCAGCGGCTCTCCGAGCGCAACCGCGAGGTGCTGCTCGCCGCCGGCCGCGAGGCGAAGGAGCGCATCATCGAGCGCGAGTTCGACCGCGTCGCGGACAGCGTGCATCGCGATCTCTCCGGATACCCCGCGCTCCAGCGCACGCTGAGCGAATCGATCGCGCGAATCGAGGAAGACCATCAGCAAGCCGTCGACGTGCCGCCCGACCCGCCCGGATGGGTGAAGGCGGTGGACGCGATCGCGAAGATCGACGCGCGCAAGGACGGCGCCGTGGCGGAGGTTCTCGCCGACATCCACGAGTCCCTGATCAAAGCGCAGGACAAGGCGCTCGCCGAGTACCGCAACGCGAGCCGCGAGCGGCACGAGCTCTTGCGCCGGATGATGCCGCATTGGCGGCGCATCCAGCAGACCCTGCACCGCGTGAACAAGAACGTCGAGAGCCTGCTCGACCGTTCGCGCTCGATCGACCGCCACATCGACGAGTACCGGGAGATCGTGCAGGGCACCGAGCGTGCGTTGCAGGTGCTTTCCTCGTCGTCGCTCGTGCAGTTCTTCGTGTCGGCGCTCGTGCTTTCCGTCGCCGTCGGCGGCGCGGCGATCAACTTCTCCTTGATCGCGAGGCCGATGGCCGAGATGGTCGGCGGCACGGTCTTCATCGGCGGATTCCGCACGGCGGAGATCGCGGCGCTCGTGATCATCATGGTCGAGATCTCGATGGGGCTGTTCCTGATGGAATCGCTGCGGATCACGCGGCTCTTCCCGGTGATCGGCGCTCTGCCGGACAAGTTGCGCGTGCGCATGGTCGCAGTCACTTTCGTGATTCTGCTGCTGCTCGCGTCCGTCGAGGCGGGGCTCGCCTACATGCGCGAGATCCTGATGCAGGACGAGCTCGCGACGGCGGAGCTCCTGCGCGGCGGCGAGCCGATCGCGCAGAGCGACTACGTCTGGATCACGACGGCCGCGCAGATGGGCATGGGCTTCACGCTGCCGTTCGCGCTCGTGTTCGTCGCGATTCCGCTCGAGACGTTCGTGCACTCGTTGCGCACCGTTCTCGGGCTCTGCGGCATCGGCCTTCTCAGGACCGTGCACCTCGTGCTGCGGCTGCTCGGGAACCTTTTCCTGCACGCGGGCAACGCGCTCGTGAGGCTGTACGACATCCCGATCTTCATGCCGCTTTGGATCGAGTCGGCGTACCGGAAACGGGATGCGGCGCAGCGCACGGCCGCGGACCGCGTTGCCGACCAGTATGCGGAGATCGCGTCATGAACGGCCCGGCGGTTCGCGGCGCGACGCTCGCGCTCGCAGCGGCCGCGGCGGTCGCTACCGCCGCGTGCGCGCCGTCCTCCGGTTCCCGGGGCACGGGCGTGTATCTCCTTCTCGACACGTCCGGCACCTATCGGGAGGAGCTCGACAAGGCCGAGCAGATCATCAATTACACGCTGTCGCGCCTCGACGCGAACGATTCGTTCGCGGTCGCGAGGATCGACACCGGCAGCTTCAGCGAGAAGGACATCATCGCGAAGGTGACGTTCGACGATCGGCCGAGCACGGCGAACATGCAGAAGCGGAAGTTCTCGCAGACCGTCGCCGACTTTCTGGATCACGTGGAGCCCGCGCAGCACACCGACATCACCGGCGGGCTGCTTCAGGCCGTCGAGTGGCTGAACGAGAAGGAGCCCGCCCGCAAGACGGTGCTGATCTTCTCCGATCTCGAGGAGGACCTCGATGAAGGCTACGTCCGAGACATCACCGTGCCTCTCGACGGCTTCGAGGTCATCGCGCTGAACGTCACGAAGCTGCGTACCGACAATCTCGACCCGCGCAACTACCTCGGGCGCCTCGAGGAATGGCGGGAGCGCGTCGAGGCCGAAGGCGGGACCTGGCGGGTGATCAACGACCTCGATCGGCTGGAAGGCCTTTTCGACACTTGAGCCGGGCCGCGCGCCCGCGCCGGCCCCGAAAGGGCGTCGGGCGCCCGTCGAGGATCGCCGATTGGCGATACCGTTTGCTTCTGCGCTGGCACGGCTGGGAGAAGGGGAATTTCCTCTTTTTCTCGCTGCTGCCGCTGCCGCTCGTGCTGCTCGGCGGGCTGATCTACCTCGCCCATGGCGACTACGAGCGCATACGGGCCGAGCGTCACCGGCGTGCCGAGCTCGTCTGCCTCGCCGAGAACGTTTATTACGAGGCCCGCGGCGAGCCGCTTTCGGGCCAGTACGGAGTTGCGGAGGTCACGATGAACCGCGTCGCTTCGCCGCAGTTTCCGGACACGGTCTGCGAGGTCGTGCACGAGCGGCGATGGGACCCGCTGCGGGACCGCTTCGTCGGTGCGTTCTCGTGGACGGAGCTTCAGCCGCTCCCGGCACCCGTCGGCCCGGCCTGGGATCGCGCACTTCGCGTGGCCGAGGAGGTCTATGACAACGAGCGGCCCCCGGCGCTCGACGGCGCGCTCTATTACCACGCGACGCGCGTCGAGCCGACCTGGGCGCGGACCAAGGAACGCGTCGCGAGGATCGGCCGCCACGTGTTCTACCGTTGAAATCGACCGTTGAAATCGACGATCCGAGCCCCGATTTGACAAATATGCGACCCTCGGCCAGCATGAAATCGACCATGCACGCGATTATCGAAGCTCGGCGTTTCTTGCAGCACGCAGGCGAACTCCTCGCACGCTCCTAGCCCCGGCTGGGCGCGCGAGGCACAGCCTCGCATCCACGCCGGGGGAATCCGATTCATGATCCAAATGCCGAGCGCGCCGCCGGCGCATGCGGCGTCTCCCGCACCACCGAACGCCTTCGCGAATCGACGCACGGCGGTGCGGCGACCGACACGGCCGCGCAAAGGCATTCGATGCTCAGGAGGAACGATGACGTGGCCACGAAGATTGACGCGAATCGAGTTTCGATCGACGCCGGCAAGCCGCCGTTGATCATAGACACCGCGCAGTACGACCTGCTCGCGGGGCTCGCGATCGGCGCCGAGAAGCGCGCACCGGAGCTCGCGAGGCAGCTGCTCGAGGAGGTCGAGCGTGCGGAGCTCCGGCCCACGGCCGACGTGCCGGCCGACGTCGTGAAGCTCGGCGCCGCAGTGACGTTCGCGGACGGCGCCACGGGGCGCACGCAGACGGTCCGCTTGACGTTTCCCGCGCAAGCCGACGTGAGCGCGGGGCGAATCTCCGTTCTGTCGCCGATCGGCGCGGCGCTGATCGGCCTCTCGGTCGGCCAGTCGATTCGCTGGCGGATGGAAGACGGCAGCACGCGAGAGCTGACCGTTCTCGCGGTCGACCAGCGGCCCGGCTGACCTCCGGCCGCCACCCCTCCGACGAGCCAGGGGCGCGCCGCGAATGCGGCGCGCCTTTTCTCACTTCGGCGCGGGCTCCCGGGCACCTACCCGGCCAGCCACCGAACGGTTACGCTTGCGATCGCGGCGCCCAGGCCCGCGGAGCGCCGCCCGCGCGACGGAACGCGCGGCCGAAGCGGCGGCCTCGGCCGCAGGCAGCGGCCGAGGGCATGGACCGGCGCGCGGCGCCGTCCTCGGTGGAGCATCGAACGAACGGAGGCAACAGCATGATCAGCATGCGTCGAGCGGCCGCGGCCGGCTGCGCTCTTCTCGTGACCACGGGTCCCGCGCTCGCCCAATCGGGCGGCAACGGGGCGGACCGCGCGGCCGGGCCTCCGACCGTGACGGTCTCGGCGAGCGCCGAGGTGGCCGTGCAGCCCGATCAAGCCGTCGTCCGTCTCGGGGTCACCGCCCAGGCGGCAGACGCGGCCGCCGCGCAGGATCAGGTGAACGGCGTGATGCAGCGCGTGCTCGAGGCGGTCAAGGGCCGCGACGTGCCGGACTCGGCCGTGCGCACCGAAGAGCTCTCGCTCTCGCCCGTCTACTCCAATCCGCCTCGGTCGCCGGCCGACAGCCCGCAGGAACCGCGGGTCGTCGGCTACCGTGCGAGCAATGTCGTGAGCGTCGAGGTCAGCGAGCTCGCGCGCATCGGCGAGATCGTCGATGCCGGAATCGAGGCCGGTGCCAACCAGCTCTACGGCATCTCGTTCCGAGTCCGGAACGATGCCGGCGCCCGTGCGGAAGCGATGCGGCTCGCCGTCGAGGAGGCTCGTATTCAGGCCGACGCCGTCGCCGACGCGATGGGGATGCGAATCGCCGGCGTCCGCGAGGTCGTCGCCGGCGGCTACGACGTGCGGCCGCCGACGCCGTACTTCGCCGAGCGGGCGGTCGACATTGCCGCGACCTCCGTCGAGCCGGGCCGCGTGCAGGTCACGGCGAACGTGACGGTCACGTACCTGCTGGGCGAAGGCTCGCAATGAGCCGTAAGCTTCTCTCCGGGCAACGAAGTTCGACTCGCGTCCGCGCGCCGGGCCGCGCTCAGCGTCCGATCAGGTCCCGCAGCCCAAAGCCCCGGCCCTCGCCGCTCGCTTCCTCGGGCGGCGGCGTTGCGCCGAGCTCGGAGAGGTCCGGGAAGAACGACGTCCTTTCATAATCCGCCGGCAGCACGAACGCGGCCTCGGGGGGCGCCTCCTCGCGTAGCGCCGTCACTTCCATCGTCGTGGTCGTCGTCGAGGCGCGTCCGCCTTCGGCCGTCATCGTCGTGACGCTCCGGTTTCTCAGCGTGACGCAGCCCGGGATCGCGACTTGCTGCGCGATCAGGCGATCGATGTCCTCGTCGCCCGTGCGGAATCGATCCGGCCGCAGCCACACCGCGAAGCCGGCGTCGTCGATCTCTTCGGTGCAGCTGATCTCGAGATCCGTGTCCGCGCGGCTCTCGCGGGAAAAGCCGAGCACGCCGACGCTCATCGTGTAACCGGTCTTGAAGCGGTAGCGCGTGGTGGCGTGGCCGACGATGGGCGCGCCCGCTTCCCGGCCGAGCTGCTCGGTCGTGAAGTCGCTGAACTCGATCTTCAGCGCGCCGCCCGTCGCCTCCGTCAGTGCACCGACGGAGCGGAAGATTTGCGCGAGGTCGACTTCCGCGACCGTTCTCGCGCCGGGGTCGACGACATAGAGCGTCTCTCCTCCGTCGTTGCTCAACAGGTAGCTGCCTGCGGAGAAAAGACCGGTGGGATCGCCCGTGACGAACTCGATGCGCGCGTTCGCCCCGTCGACCCATCCGCGAACCGACGAGCTTTGGCTGCCGACGCCGTCGCCTTCAACGGTCGTCACGGCTTCGTAGTAATAGGCGGCGTGCGCCGCGCCGGTGACGAGGGCGGCGAGGCAGATGGTGGCGGTTCGTATGGTTTTCATCGCGTCATCCTGCGGAAACGGATGCCGCGATCTTACGCGGACGGCGCGCGCTTCGACAGTCCGGCGAGCCGGTGCGACGCACGCTCTCGATCCGATCGGCAACACGGGGACGCATCACACCGTGCGCTGCACCGCGGCGGCGCCTCGCCGCAGGCCGCTGCCTTCTCCCGGTGCGCGGGGCAGGTGTCCTCGTTTGATCCGCTCGGCCTTTCGGCCGGAGAAAATTTCTTGGGTTCAGTGACTTGCGCACGGCCCCCCGCCTCCACGGCGACGTGGCACGACGCTTGTAAAAGGCGCTCGCGAGATTGGACTCGGCCGCCGGCCACACGGCCGCTGCGAATGCCGCGAAAGGAAAGGAGAGGTGAGGACGAATGGAACCGGTTCTCGACGCGTCGGCGATTGCTCGGCCAGGAAGGATGCGGCCTCGCCGTGCCAGGCGCCGGCTCGTGCTCGTCGGCAACGGCATGGCCGGCGTGCGGGCCATCGAGGAGCTGCTCGAGCTCGCGCCGAATCTCTACGACATCACCGTCTACGGCGCCGAGCCGCACGGCAACTACAACCGGATTCTTCTCTCGCCCGTGCTCGCGCGCGAGAAGACGTTCGACGACATCATGCTGAATCGCGCGGAGTGGTACGCCGAGCGCGGCATCACCCTGCGTGCCGGGGCCGAGGTCGTGTGCATCGACCGCGCGGGAAGACGCGTTTCGACCGCCGACGGGTCGGGCGCGCCGTACGATCGGCTGCTTCTCGCCACGGGCTCGACTCCGATCCTGCTTCCGATACCCGGCAGCGAGCTCGACGGCGTCGTGACGTACCGCGACATCCGGGACGTCGAACGAATGGCCGCGGCAGCGGCGCCGGGACGCCGGGCCGTCGTGATCGGCGGCGGCTTGCTCGGCCTCGAGGCGGCGCACGGCCTTCAGAAGCGGGGCATGGACGTCACGGTCGTGCATCTTTGCGAAACGCTGATGGAGCGTCAGCTCGACGCGCCTGCCGGCGATCTGCTGCGGCGCTCGCTCGAGGAGCGCGGCCTGAACTTTCGGATGGCCGCGCGGGCCGCGGCGATCCTTCCCGGTCCGGGAAGCCGCGCCGGGCGGGTCGCAGCCGTGCGCCTCGAGGGCGGCGAGGAGCTTGCGGCCGACCTCGTGGTCATGGCCGTCGGCATTCGTCCGAACGTCGCGCTCGCGCGCGCGTGCGGTCTTCCGTGCGACCGCGGCGTGCTCGTCGACGACACGATGCAGACCTTCGATCCCGCGATCTACGCGGTCGGCGAGTGCGTGCAGCATCGCGGCGCTTGTTATGGTCTCGTCGCGCCGCTCTTCGAGCAGGCGAAAGTCGTCGCGAATCATCTCGCGGAGCTCGGCATCGCCCGCTATTCCGGTTCCGCGGTCTCGACGAAGCTCAAGGTCACCGGGGTCGACGTCTTCTCCGCCGGCGACTTCATCGCTGACGCCGACTCCGAGGAGCTCACGTTCCGCGACGCGGGCCGCGGCGTGTACAAGAAGCTCGTCGTCAAGGACGACCGCATTCGCGGCGCGGTGCTCTACGGCGACACCGTCGACGGCGCGTGGTACTTCAAGCTGATGCGCGACGCTACGCCGATCGCCGACTTCCGCGAGAACCTGCTCTTCGGCCAGGCGCATGTCGGCGACTCCGGCACCGCCGGCGCGGACGCGGTGACGTCCCTCCCGGACAGCGCCGAGATCTGCGGATGCAACGGCGTCTGCAAGGGCGAGATCGTTCGTGCGATTACCGCGAAGAAGCTGTTCACGCTCGACGAGGTTCGCAAGCACACCAAGGCCTCCTCCTCCTGCGGGTCGTGCACGGGTCTCGTCGAGCAACTCCTTGCGAACACGCTCGGCGGCGACTACTCCGTGCCGCCCGCGAAGAAGCCGATGTGCGCGTGTACCGTGCACACGCACGAGGAGGTGCGCCAGGCGATCACGGAGTACGGGCTGAAGACGATTTCGGCCGTGATGCGCTTCCTCGAGTGGAAGATGCCCGACGGCTGTCACAAGTGCCGGCCCGCATTGAACTTCTATCTGCTCTGCGCATGGCCCGGCGAGTACGAGGACGATCGGCACTCGAGGCTCATCAACGAGCGCGCGCACGCGAACATTCAGCGCGACGGCACTTACTCGGTCGTGCCGCGCATCTGGGGCGGCGTCACGTCGCCGCACGAGCTGCGCGCGATCGCGGACATCGCCGAGAAGTATCGCGTGCCGACGGTCAAGGTCACCGGCGGGCAGCGCCTCGACCTCCTCGGCGTGCGCAAGGAGGACTTGCCGAAGATCTGGCGCGACTTGAACGCCGCCGGTTTCGTGTCCGGGCACGCGTACGGCAAGGCATTGCGCACCGTCAAGACCTGCGTCGGCAAGGAGTGGTGCCGCTTCGGCACGCAGGATTCGACTGCGCTCGGCATCCGCCTCGAGCGCGCCGCCTGGGGCTCGTGGCATCCGCACAAGGTGAAGCTCGCCGTCTCCGGCTGCCCGCGCAACTGTGCCGAGGCGACGATCAAGGACTTCGGCGTCGTGTGCGTCGAGTCCGGCTACGAGCTTCACGTCGGCGGCAACGGCGGCATGAAGGTCCGGGCGACGGATTTCCTCTGCAAGGTCGAGACGGAGGAGCAGGTGCTCGAGCACTGCGGCGCGTTCTTGCAGCTCTATCGCGAGGAGGGCCGCTATCTCGAGCGCACGGCCGCATGGATCGAGCGCGTCGGGCTGTCGCACGTGAAGCAGCGAGTCGTCGACGACGCTGCGTCGCGCAGCGCGCTGCACGGACGCTTTCTCGAAGCGCAGCGGCATGCGCAGGTCGATCCGTGGGCCGAGCGCGCGTCCGGCAAGGACGTCAACGAGTTCGTGCCGCTCGAGCCGGCGCGAGCGGCGGAGCCCGCGTGATGTGGCTCGATGCCGGGCCGCTCGACTCGATTCCCCGGCGCGGCGCGCGGGTGCTCCGCACCACGCAGGCCGACATCGCGCTCTTTCGGACCGCCGACGACGCCGTCTACGCGCTGCTCGATCGCTGCCCGCACCGCGGCGGACCGTTGTCGCAAGGCCTCGTGCACGGCCGCTGCGTGACGTGCCCGTTACACGATTGGGTCATCGATCTCGCGACGGGCGAGGCATCGGAGCCGGACGAAGGCGAGACGGCGACGTTCGAGGTGCGCGTGCATGCCGGGCGCGTCCTCGTCCGAGCGATCGACGCTGCGGCGTTCGACGGGCGCGGCCGATGACCGGCGTGCGCACGACGTGCCCGTATTGCGGCGTCGGATGCGGCATCGTCGCGCGCGCGGACGAAGCGGCCGGCCCGCGGAGCTTCGCGATCGCCGGCGATCCCGAGCACCCGTCGAGCTTCGGCCGTCTGGGCTCGAAAGGCGCCGCCCTCGGCGAGACGCTCGGCCTCGACGGACGGCTGCTCCACCCGATCGTCGACGGAAGGCGCACCGGCTGGGACCAGGCGCTCGACGCCGTCGCGCGCGGCTTCGCTCGAGCGATCGCTGAACACGGCCCCGACGCCGTGGCGTTCTACGTGTCAGGTCAGCTCTTGACGGAGGACTACTACGTCGCGAACAAGCTGATGAAGGGCTTCATCGGCAGCGCGAACATCGATACGAATTCGCGCCTCTGCATGGCGTCGGCCGTGGCCGGCCACAAGCGCGCCTTCGGCGCCGACGTCGTGCCGGTGGCGTACGATGACATCGAGGCGGCGGATCTTTTCGTGATCGTCGGCTCGAATACCGCGTGGTGCCACCCGGTGCTGTTTCAGCGCATCCGCGAGACGAAGGCTCGAAGGCCGGACGCGCGCGTGGTCGTCGTCGATCCGAGGCGGACGGCGACGGCCGACATTGCGGATCTGCTGCTGCAGATCAGGCCGGGCACGGACGCCGTGCTGTTCAACGGGCTGTTGAGCCATGCGAGCGGCGAAGCCGCGCTCGACCGCGCGCATCTCGATGCGCATGTCGAGGGCGCCGACGCCGCGGTTCGGGCAGCGCGCGCGACCGCGCCGTCGATTCACGCGGTCGCGCGTGCCTGCGGCGTGCCCGAGGCCGACGTCGCCGAGCTCTACCGGGCCTTTTCCCGCACCGAGCGCGTGCTGACGCTGTTCTCGCAAGGCGTGAACCAGAGCTCGAGCGGCACCGACAAGGTCAACGCGATCATCAACGCGCATCTCGCGACCGGCAAGATCGGCAAGCGTGGTGCCGGGCCGTTCTCGCTGACCGGTCAGCCGAACGCGATGGGCGGCCGCGAGGTCGGCGCGCTTGCGACGCAGCTCGCGGCGCACATGGACTTCACGCCGGAGAACGTCGCGCGGCTCGCGCGCTTCTGGGGCACGACGAACGTCGCGCGCCGGCCAGGTCTCGCGGCCGTCGAGCTTTTCGACGCGATGCACCGGGGTCGGATCAAAGCCGTTTGGATCATCGCGACGAACCCGGTCGTCAGCATGCCGGACGCGGGTCGAGTCGCCGAAGCGCTCGAGCGCTGCGAGCTCGTCGTCGTATCCGACTGCATGCGCGGCACCGACACGGCGGCGCTCGCCGACGTGCTGCTGCCGGCCTCGGGCTGGGGCGAGAAGTCCGGCACCGTGACGAGCTCGGAGCGGCGACTCTCGCGGCAGCGCGCGTTCGCGCCGGCGGCCGGCGAGAGCCGGCCGGACTGGTGGATCGTCGCCGAAGCCGCGCGGCGCATGGGGTTCGGCGACGCCTTTGCGTATCGATCGCCCGCGGAGATCTTCCGCGAGCATGCGCGGCTCTCGGCGTACGAGAACGCCGGGACTCGTGCATTCGACATCGGTGCCCTCGCGGCCCTCGACGATGCCGAGTACGACGCGCTCGAGCCGGTTGCTTGGCCGTGCCCGGCGGGCGGCCGCGGGCTGACCGACGGCGCTCGCCCGTTCGCCGACGGGCGGTTCTTCACGCCGAGCGGCAAGGCGCGGCTCGTGCCGGTCCTGCCGCGGCCGCCTCGGCACGCACCGAGCGCGGCCGCGCCGTTCGCGCTCAACACGGGCCGTGTGCGGGATCACTGGCATACGATGACGCGGACCGGGCTCTCGGCCCGGCTGTCGGGCCATCACGCGGAGCCATTCGTGCAGGTTCACCCGATCGATGCCGAGCATCGCGGTCTCGCTTCCGGCGATCTCGCCGAGGTCGTGAACGAGCGCGGCCGGATGATCGCCCGCGTCGTGGTCACGGCGGACGTGAGGCTGTCCGACGCGAAGGCGGGGCGTTATCGGGCAGCGCGCTTCGACGGCACGCGGCTCGAGGCGTGCGTTTACGTGGCGCCGGCCCCGCTGCCGATCGATCGCGAGGTCATCGTCGATCTCGTCGGCGTCGCCCACGTCGATGCGGCCGCGCGGTCGAGAGTCCTCGCGGCCCAGCCGGCCGGCCGGTCGAAGGCGCGAGGAGGCCTCGTCTGCGCGTGCTTCTCGATCGGCTACGACGTGCTGGCCGACGCGATCCGTACGCAATCGCTGACGACGGCGGCCGAAGTCGGCCGCGTGCTCGGCGCCGGCACGCGCTGTGGATCCTGCATCCCGGAGCTGAACGCGCTGCTCGGCGCGGCAGGGCGGCCCGCGACCGCATCCTGAACCCGCGCGCTCTTCAGCCCGCGCCGGGCTCCGTGAGCCTCAGGCCGACGATGCCGATGACGATCAACGCGATGCAGGCGAGCCTCGAAAGCGTGGCCGGCTCGCCGAGCATCGCGATGCCGAGCACGACGGTGCCGACGGCGCCGATGCCGGTCCACACGGCGTACGCGGTGCCGATCGGCAGCGTGCGCACGGCGAGACCGAGGAGCACCATGCTGGCGATCATCGCGACGACGGTCGCGGCCGCCGGCCACGGACGCGTCAATCCGTCGCTGATCTTCAGGCCCATGGCCCAGGCGATTTCGAGAAGTCCGGCGAGCAGCAGAATGATCCAGGCCATGGGCTCGTTCTCGGGCAGCGTCCTAGTAGTATCGTGTCCCGCAAATACCCATACATGATGCCTGCCGGGGCCGCCGTGAATACGTCCCTGTAGGCTCGCTCGCGGGCATCCCTGCCCGCGAGCGCCCCGGCAATCATCATGTATGGATATTTGCGGGACGCATACACTAGTATGCCCGCTGCCGGCGCGCATCCTCGTACATTCTGATCAGAAACGAGCGTAACGCGGGCTCGGCTTCATCCGCCGTCATGAGCCGTTGCTCGGCCAGGATGCGCGCGATGTCCTTCAACGATCGCTTTCCGTCGATCAGCGACATGATGTACGCGTGGATCCGCGTCGCCGTGATCTGCGAGCGGAACGACGCGGACAACGGCACCGGCTCGTTGCCGCGCACGATCCAGTCCGGCAGGGCTTCGTGGCGCGGCGGCCGCTTCACGCGCCGCTGCTTGTCCGCGCGCCACACCACGATCTCCTCGCTCCGCGCGTGCCGGCTCGCCGGCGAGGCGAGGTACGGGATGCGCTCCTCGCGCGCCTCCGGCGCCGAGAAGCCGTTCTCGACGAGCACCTCGCTGCATTCGTCGAGCGGGTAATGCAGCGCCGGGTCGGCATCGTGAAAGCTCAGCGAGCCGAAGTTGACCCATCGGCCGCCGTCCGCGAGCAGATGGTTGATGCGCGCGGCCAGATCATCGAGCGGCTCCGGCAGGATGTCGACGAGCCAAGGGGTCACGATCGTGTCGAACGCGCCCTTCGCGAAAGGCGGCCGGTGCGCATCGGCCAGCACGAGCTCGAAGCCTGCCCGCGCCGGCACGTCGACGCCGAGACGCCGCAGCACCGCGTGGCCTTCCGCGTCCTTCGGCGCGAGCGGAAACTCGTAGAGCTCGACCGTCTCCCCGCGCGTGACGCGCGCCGCGACGAGCAGCAGCAGAGGATTGAAGTCGAGCGCGAAGGTCACGTCCGGCGCGAGCGTTTGGTGAATGTCGTACGCGAGCCGGCCGCCGCCCGCGCCGAGGACGAGAGTCTTTCCCGGGGCCGTCGCACCGAGCGCAGTCCGAACGAGCGCGAGCGACGCGCGGTTCTCGTCGTCGCCCCAGGCCCAGTCGCGATGGAGGTTCGCCTGGTACGTGAGCAGGCCTTGATCGGACGGCGGCCGCGTGCGCAGCGCGAGGTACGTTTCGTACGCGGCCGTCGGTGCGTCCACGTCGAGCGGCGCGAGCAGTCGCCGCAGGCGCTCGCTCTGGCCGGCGACGGCGTCGCGCAGCCGCTCGAGACGCTTGCGCGTGGACGCGCGGATCCCCGGCCGCTCCAGCGCGCGGCGGACGCCGGCCTGCTCGTGGTCGAGCCGGCGCAGCGCGAAATGCAGCCGCCCGCGCCACTCGCCGACGGCGGCCGCGGGCTCCGCGAAGAGCCACGGGATGCCGTCGAGCAGCGGGAAGTCGACCTTGCATCCCGCGCAGCGGTAGCCGCGCTCGAGCGGCTCGAGCGGCGTGCGGTCGCAGCGGGGGCAGGCGAGGAGGGCGCCGGGGCCCTGCGCTTCACTCATCGGTGGGGTCGCCGGCGGCACGACGACCGCACGGGCTTCTCATGTGCTGCAATGCCGATTTCACTCCCGGACAGAAAAAAAGGAAAAAAAGGTGTCAGACACCTTTTCCGGGGGGAAATGGTGTCAGACACCTTTTCCGAGAAAAAGGTGTCTGACACCTTTTTCGGGGCTCAGGGCATGACGATCGTGCCGTTCACGATCTTCTCGAACGCGGTGAAGCGGTCGAGGTTCGTGCTGTCGCCGAGGCCGTGGGTCGGGAAGCGGTCCGCGAAGAGGTTCTGCTCGCCGTGCAGGGCCATGTAGTTCAGGAGCACCATCTCGACGAGCAGGTTGACGTTGTTCGCGCCCGGCGTGCCCGCGCGTTGCACGTCGCCGTTCGCGGAGAAGTACCCGATTTGCTGATGCTGTGCAGCCGTCTGGCCGTCGGAGCCGCTCTGGAACAGCGCCGGGCGCCCGGTCGGGTTGTAGACGAGGAAGAACGACGCCGCGGTGTCTTGATTGTCGCTCGTCCACTCGCCCTTGCCGCGGCCGTCGACCGAGTCGTCGATCACGCCGTTGCTCGACAGCGAGCCGTCGCTGAAGACGTAGAGCATCAGAGGCACGCCGACCCGCGCGGCGTACTCGAGGCACGCGCCCATGCAGCGGCCGGCCCGGAAGTCCTTGATCTCGCCTTCCTGGCGCATGCCGCCGTGGTAGTCGTAGCCGCCCATCGTGATGCAGCCCGCGCCCGCGAAGCCTTCGATGACGAGCTTCATGATGGAGGCCGTCTTGCGGAACTCGTCGCCGTCGTTGTCGTTCGCGAAGAACTCCTCGGCCGTGAAGATGCCGTTCGGCCCGACGATCTCCGGATCGGCGCCCGGATCGAGGATCACGTTGCCGAAGCGGTCGGCGACGTCCGCGGCCTTCAGATACCCGCACTTCACGAGGTCCTTGACGACCTCGTCTTGCGTGACCGAGAGCCCGGTCGAGACGTGGTCGTCCATTTTCTTGCGGCTGATCCGGTAGATCGACTCGAGCACGGCCGTCGCGTCCTCCGGTCCGAGGAGCCCGACGAGCTGGCCGGTGTCGACGAGACCCGTCACGTCGCTCGGGCGGTCGACCTTCGTCGGCCGGAACTCCGGGTCGATCATCCCGAGCGGGGCCATCGAGTTGCCACCGGAATCGGAGTTCCGCGATCCGCACAGCGTCAGGATCGAGCCGTCAGCGCCCGCCTTCTGAATGCCGTAGAGCGGGTTGTGCGGATTGTTGCCCGTGTCGTTCTCGGAGCGGGCGGGGATCACCGCGCCGTTGATGTTGGCCGCGATGCCCGGCGTGCGGAAGCTCGCCTGCATGCCGCGGAGGAACGCACTGTCGCTGTGGAACGCGAGCCCCAAGCTCGTGTCCGTGTGGTCGCCGTTGCTCGTCGCCGTCGGCGTCGCCTCCGGCGTGCCCGGCACCATGTCGCCGGGCAGCCCGAGCTTGCTGTAGCCGGCGGTGCTCAACGTGTCGAGCTGGCCGTCCTGGCCGCCGACGAGCACGTTCGAGCCCGCCATGTTCGCGCCGCCGGCGAGATCGAAGCAGATGAACGGGATCTTGCCGGCCCCGTTCGTGATGCCGCATTCCACCGTCAGCGCCTGGAGGTCGCTGGCGAGATCGGCCAGTGCGCGCCGCGGGCTCGCGAAGAGCCCGAGCACACCGCCGGAGAGCACGGTCGCGGAGCCCGCGACGAAGCCCTGCCCGATCAGCTCGCGCCGCGTCATCGGCCGGTGGTGCCGCTCGTGGCGTTGCGGCGCGTCCGGATGCCTCGGTTTGCGTTTCACCTTGATGAGCATGGCGTCGCTACCTCTGTCCTGCATCGACGGGCGTTCGGCCCGACTGCGTTCGTGACCGTCACTGCACCAGCATCGCCGCGCTGCCGAGCACCGCGGAGCAGACGGCCTTCGCGATCGTTTCCGTCCGCTCGGGATCGCCGCTGTCCGTGCTCGCGAGGCCCGGCCGAGACGGGTCGCTCGGCCGGCCGTTGATCATCATGTCGAGCTCCTGCTCGACGAACGCGCGGTCCGGCTGCGTTGCGAGATGAATCGTTCCGAGCATGCGGTCGAGCAGCGGATCGAAGAGCGCATCCTGCGAGGCCGGGAACGCGACGGATGGCGGCGACCCGAACGGAAAGCTGCCGAAAAGGTCGTGCCGCAGGTTCGTGTCCTCGATCAGCGCATTGCAATACTCGATCGCGAGCTGCGCGATCGCCACCTGATGCGACGCAAGCACCGCCTCGAGCGTCGGCACCGCCGGCAGCGACTGGCGCACCGTCTCGAACGTCGCGCGGACGTTCGGTTCGTTCGGGCTGACCCCGGTGATCGCGGCCATCGTCGCGTTGATCTCGTCGAACGTGCGCACGCCGATGTCGGACGCGGGCGGCAGATCCTGCGGCGCCGGGGGGGCCGGGATCGGCGGAGGCGGCCGGTCGAAAACGTGAGATCCGATTCGATCGAACGTGAGGAAGAACTCGTCGGAGCCCGGTCCCTTCTCGAGTGGCACGACCGTGCCGAGATCGGCGAGGATTTGCCCGGTCTCGGGATCGTACGCGTCGCTCGAGATCGTCGCGTCGAGCCGCGCGAACGACTGGCCGACCGGCGCCTCGGCTCCGTTCAGGCCGATGCGTATCCCTTCGATGTCGATGCCGCTCGGCTGAACCGTCTCATCCAGGCTGATGAAGAAGGGGTTGCGGAAGAGGTATGCGTAGCTGTCGAACTGCGCGGCCTCGAACACGACGTAGCTCTCCGGCACATCGGTCAGATGCTCGACGGAGAACAACAGGAAGAACTTCTCGCCGACACCGGCCGCGTAGTTCTGCTGAACCTGCTCCGGCGTCAACGCGCGGTTGTGAATGGCGACGAGACGAATCACGCCGGTCCACGGCTTGTCGCCGGAAACTTCGTTGCCGAGTACGAACGCGTACGTGTCGTCCCAATCCGTCAGCGTCCCGCCCGGCGCCGGATCCTGATCGGCGACGAGAATGCCGTTCACGTAGATCTTGCGCCCTTCCACCGGATCGAACGTCGCGACGACGTGCTGCAGCGTCGCCTGGAGCACCTCGGCGGCGTCCGGCGTCGAGAGCTGCGGGTTGCCGTTCTCGTCGGAGTTGCTCGAGCGGTTGAAGAAGTCGTAGTTGTACATCGTCTGGCCGAGATTGAAGTTGCGCAGCATCGTGCCGGCCGAGTAGCTGACGATGCGGCGGTCCTCCTGCACGACGTTGCCGGGCGCGACCCAGGCCTCGATCGAGTACTCGCCGGTGGCGGCGATCTGGTCGCGAAGCTTCGCGCTCGCGGCCGTGGAGGCCTGCGCCTTGCCGCCGGAGAAGCTGAGGCCCCAGCCCCCGACCCACTCGACCGCGCCCGAGAGCTGCAAGTCCATCGCCGGATCAACGCCGCTCGTATCGAACGCGGTGCCGCCCTGGCCGGTCTTGAACTCGTAGAGCGCGATCACGTTCGCTTCGTAGCGGTTGCCGCCGGCCGCGACCGTGCCTTCATATAAGGTGAGCGCCTTGCTCGTCAGCAGCGCCGGATCCACCTCGGTGAGCGGCACACCGTCGGCGAAATCCTGGATCGCCGCCTGTAGCACGCTCGCATCCGCGTCGCAGTCGCTCGTCCAGCAGTTGTGCGATTCCTCGCGCAGCCGCACGACGAAGCGCGAGCTCGCCGGATCGTCGAGATTGATCCTCGCCTTCGCGGCCTCGTACGCGGCCGCCACGGCCATCGGGTCGGTCCCGGGCCCTTCGGCAAAGAACGGCGACTGCCGCGTCGGCGACGTCGACGTGTGGCACGCTCCGCAATGCTCCTCGAGCTTGGGGTAGATCGTCGCCGCGAACTGGGCGGGGTCCGCCGGGAAGCTCTTGCTCTGGCCCGGGTCGCGGATCGCCGGCGGCTCGAGCTCGATCTTGCGGCCTCCGCCGGCCGCGAGCTCGCCGGCCCAGTTCGTGATCCACGTCGTGAGGATCTCCGCGCACGCGGCGTCGCTCGTGAGCCAGCAGTTGTGGCCGCCGGCGACCTTCAGGACCATGATGGAGTCGTCGGGCGACGTCAGATCGACGACCTTGTTGGCCTCGGCGTACGCGAGATTCACGTCGTCGCTGCGGGCGAACATCGGTGCCTGACCGCCTTCGACGCCGTGACAGCCGCCGCAGCGGTTGCTCGAGCGGATGTTGTCGAACAGGTTGATCTTGAACGATTGGACGTCGGCCGTGGACGGCGCCGGGCCCTCGTAGTCCGAGCCGCCCGAGGAGCCGGTGCCCGGGATCTCCTCGACGCCGGGGCCGCTTCCGCCGCCGCATCCCGCCGCGGCGAGGAGCAAGCCCAATGCGACGGCGCGCGATCGAAGGGTCGTGTGCTGCATCGTCGTGACTCCGTCGGGCTAATCGCCCATGCAGTACACCGCCGACTCCGCGAACACATCGCGGAGCTGGTAGTTGTTGTTCGCGAAGTCTGCGGCCATCGTGTCGATCTTGGCGCGGTCGCTCGCGTCGACCGGATCGCGCAGGCACACGGCACGGAACACCTTCTCGACCTGGCACTGCGCAAAGGCCTCCGACCGCGCGATCTCCATTCCGAGGGACTTCGCGCCGTTGCCGGATCCGGGCAGGCTCGGATCCCAGCCGAGGAGCGCGTTACGGCCCTCGCGCCAGTAGTTGTCCCAGGAGTCGTCCGGCGTCACAAAGCCGTCCGGAAACGTGAGCTCGTTGTTGAAGTACTTCGGCTGGACCGTGCCTTCCGTGTACTCGATGCTGCCCGCGACGGGATCGAAGTCGTAATACGCGAACGCCTGCGCGAGCGGGTCCATGCCCGCGTGGCAGCCGACGCAGCTGTTCATGAAGACGCGGCTGTCGCCGCCGGGGCTGCGGGAGACGTCCTGACGGATCCGGTCCGGGATGATGCTCGTGTCCTGCACCTGCTCGAGGTCCATGCACATGTGGTTGATCAGCGTGAAGCGGAACATCGCGCGGTTCGTGCCGGCGATGAAGAACGCCTCGGCCGCCGCGCGCGTCGTGATCGCGCCGGCGGTTGCGTCCGGCGGCAGCGGATAGATCGAGGACTGCGTCGTCTGCTGAAGGTCGGTCTCCGGATCGAAGTCTTCCTCGAGCATCGCCTGCTCGAGCGCCTCGTAATGCGCGTTGCTCGACGCGGAGGGCGCCGGCGAGACGCTCGGGGCGTAATAGAGCAAGTCGCCGTAGAGGATCTGGTCGAACGGCTCGTCGTCCGCCACCAGCCCGATCACGAGGGTCGTGTAGTCGTTGAGAGGGACGAACGGCGATTGATCGCGGTTCGTCCACGGCGCCGCCATGTTCTTCAGCGTGACCGTATAGAAACGAGGATCGTGCGTCGCGAGCAGGGCGGCGCCGAGAGCGTCGCCGCTCGTGATGAGCGCCTCCATCTGGTCGAGCATCGCGTCGCTCGGCGGAACGCCGGTAAGGCGGTCGTGTATCCGCTGCGCCTGCTCGCGAGGCCCTGCGACCGCGTTCGAGGCCCATCCGAGGGTCGCCGCCGCGACGAGCGCGATGCAGGCCCCCGTGGTTGACATCATCCCGCTACTCATTCGTCTTCGTCCCGTCGAATAGTGAGAATTCGGATGCAGGGCGAGTAGACCACACCCGCGAACTCCTCCGTAATGTGGAAATTTCGCGACGTCTCGGTTCCGCGACAGTTCGGCGGCAGGTTAGCCCGCGTGTAAGCTCGCCGGCGGTGATCTGCTGCCGCTTTTTTCAGGAGCGGTTGCGCGGACCGGTCGCGCGGCGCGATTACGTGAAATGTCGCGCGGCGAGGAGCGGATCGAGACGCCGCTCACCGTATCGCGGAGGCCGCTCTCGGGCGCCGCGATCTTGTGATCGCGTTAACGGTAGACACGACGGGTCATTGCCCATGATTGCCGGACGCCTTCATTACGTTGAATCGCGGCCTCGCGGAGCAGCGTCTCGATGGCGCTCCCATGATGTCGCCGGGTGCCTGTCGTCCATGATGTTCCAACGACCGTTCCGCGCCGTGCTCAGGCGGTTGGATTGACGCGAGAGGGAACTCCGATGGGCATCCCTGTAGAGAGCGTTCGTCGCATGCCCGGCCGCGCGCCCGGGCTGGGCGTTGCCTGTCTGACCGTCCTGATCGGCGCCGTGGCGGGCTGCAGCGGCGACAGCGACGGCAGCCTCGGCGTCGGCTCCGGCCAGGAGCCGGACCCGGTCGCGCTGGACTTTCCGATTGCGTACACGAAGGGGCCGCTGTTCGACGAGGACATGCAGCTGCAGTCCCCGACCGATCTTCGCGAGCTGCTCCGCTTCAACGTCGGCACCGATCTCTACGTCCTCGACCGCGCGTCGCCGTCCGCCGTGGAGCGCAACGTCACGTTCGAGGTGACGCAGGGCATGGGCGACGTGCAGGGCGTCGAGATCTCGTCGGACGGCACCCGAATCCTGTTCGCGATGCGCGGCCCCTTCGATCCGAATCTCGACGACGAGGACCAGCCGACGTGGAACATCTGGGAGTACGACCTCAAGACGGATACGCTGCGCCGGATCATCGTGTCGGACATCACGGCCGAGGCCGGCCACGACATCTTTCCGCACTACTTGCCGGACGGCCGGATCATCTTCTCGTCGACTCGGCAGCGCCAGGCGAAGGCGATCTTGCTCGATGAAGGCAAGCCGCAGTTCGACGCGCTCGACGAGGACCGCAACGAGCCGGCCTTTGTGCTCCACGTGATGGACGCCGACGGCGAGAACCTGCACCAGGTCTCGTTCAACCAGAGCCACGACCTCGAGCCGACCGTGCTCTCGAGCGGCAAGGTCCTCTTCAGCCGCTGGGACCACGCGGGCAACGTCAACGGGATTCATCTATATCAAATGAATCCGGACGGCACCGGGCTCGAGCTGCTTTACGGCGCCGAAAGCCACGCCACGGGGACGGACGGCGGCGTCGTGCAGTTCGTTGGCGCGCGCGAGATGCCCGACGGCCGGATCATGGCGATCGCCCGTCCTTTCGATCATCCGGAGCTCGGCGGCGACATCGTCGTGATCGATACGCCGGTGTACGTCGAGAACACGCAGCCGACGGCCGCGAACGCCGGGCTGCCGGGTCCCGCGCAAGAGTCGGCGACGCCGAACGACGTGCGGACGGACGACTTGCCGTCGCCGGGCGGACGCTTCAGCTCCGCGTTTCCGCTCTGGGACGGCACGGACCGGGTGCTCGTGAGCTGGGCGATCTGCCGGCTCGTCGACGCCGACGGCATGATCGTGCCGTGCACGGACGAGATGCTTGCTGACCCGGCCGCGCTTCCGGCGCCGCCGCTCTACGGCATCTGGATGTACGACCCGGTCAACGAGACGCAGCTCCCGGTCGTGCTCGGCGAGGAGGGCGTCCTGATCGGCGACGTCGTCGCGGCCCAGCCGCGGCCCGCTCCGCGCGCGATTCTGGACAAGGTGCCGGGCGTCGATCTCGATCCGGATCTCGTGGCCGAGAACGCCGGCATCCTCGATATTCGCAGCGTCTACGACGTCGACGGCGTCGACACGGCGAACCCGGACATCCCGACGCTCGCGGACCCGGAGGCCACGACGGCCGACGAGCGGCCGGCGCGTTTCCTGCGGGTCGTGAAGGCGGTCTCGATCCCGGACGAGGATTTCGTCGATCTCGACAACACCGCATTCGGCCCGAACATCCGCCAGGGCATGCGGGAGATCGTCGCGTACGCGCCGATCGAGCCGGACGGATCGGTCCGCGTGAAGGTTCCGGCGAACGTGCCCCTCGCGGTGGCCGTCGTCGATCGCAACGGCCGCCGGCTTTCGCCGCGGCACCAGAACTGGCTGCAGGTGTTGCCGGGGCAGGAGCTCGAGTGCAACGGCTGCCACGACCCGTCGAGCGGCCTGTCACACGGCCGGTCCGACAGCTTCGATCCGGCGTACGCCGGCGCGCAGAGCACCGGCGTGCCGTTCCCGAACACCGTGTCGACGATCATTCCGGACTTCGGCGAGACGATGGCCGAAGCGCGCACACGTGTGAGCTGCCAGTCGGACTGCGCGGCGCTGACGCCTTCGGTCGACCTTCTCTATTCCGACGTGTGGACCGATCCGGCCGTGCGCGCGCCCGATGCGGATCTCGAGCTCCGCTACTCGGCGCTGACGACGCCGCCGCCGGCCTCGTCGGACTGCTTGACGACGTGGAACACGGGTTGCCGCGTCGTCATCAACTACGAGCAGCACATTCACCCGCTCTGGACGACGCTCCGGCAGACGCTCGACACGGACGGCGTCACCGTCCTCGCGGACAACACGTGCAGCCGCGGCGGCTGCCACGCTCCGGTCGACGCGATGAACGCGACCGCCGTGCCGGCGGCGCAGCTCGACCTGAGCGACGGGCTCTCGCCCGACGAGGCCGACCAGTTCAACTCGTACCGGGAGCTGCTCTTTACCGACAACGAGCAGGAGCTCGTCAACGGCGCGCTTCAGGACGTCGTGATCGAGGTCGGCGTCGACGAGGACGGCAACCCGATCCTCGAGAACGTTCCGGTCGCGCCGCCGATGAGCGCGGCCGGGGCGAACGCGTCGTCGCGCTTCTTCTCGAAGTTCGACCCCGGAGGCACGCACGAGGGCTTCCTCTCGCCGGCCGAGCTTCGCCTGATCGCCGAGTGGCTCGACATCGGCGCTCAGTACTACAACAACCCGTTCGACGTGCCGGAGAACTAGTGGCACGTAACCGCCGACCCGGCAGCATGGGGGACGGAGCCGCCGGAGAGCCTCGCCCGGACTGGCCGGGCCGCAATGCGCCGGTGCGCCGTGCATCGAGGCTCGTCGAGGCCGCCGTCGCGCTCGCGGGCGCGCTCGCGTCGTGGTCGGCACACGGCGCGGACGTCTACGAGGTCGTGGTTCAGGATCCGTTCCTCGAGCTCCACACGGGCCCCGCACCCGGCTACCCGGTCTTCTACGTCGCAGAGCGCGGCGAGACGGTCGAGATCTTGAGGCGGCGCACGGATTGGTTCCAGGTGCGCGTGCCTCGCGGCGAGGAGGGATGGGTCGCGCTCGAGCAGCTCCAACGCACGCTCGGTGTGGACGGCGAGCGGTTCGACGTGCCCGGTCTCGAGCTCGGCGATTACGCGGAGCGGCGCTGGGAGGCGGGCGCGCTCTACGGCGATTTCGGCGGCGCGAACGTGATCTCGGTCTACGGGGCGTTCAGCTTCACGGAAAACCTGTCGGTCGAGCTCTGGCTGTCGCAGGCGCTCGGGCGCTTTTCGGACAGCAAGCTCGCGAGCGTCAACATCGTCCACATGCTGTATCCGAACCGCCGCTTCTCGCCGTATCTGACGCTCGGCGCGGGCGCCGTGAAGACGGAGCCGAAGGCGACGCTCGTCGCGACCACCGACCGCACCGATTCCGCCGCTCACGCGGGCGCGGGTCTGCGCACGTATCTCACGGGCCGCTTCCTGCTGCGCGCCGAGTACAAGACTTACGTCGTGTTCACCAGCCGGAACGACAACGAGGAAATCAGAGAATGGAAGGCAGGGTTCTCGTTCTTCTTCTGATGCCGGTATTGAGCCTCGCGCTGACCGGCTGCGGGCGGCACCGTCTCGTGGAGACGGCGGACGCGGATACGCCGCCCGTCATCGAGCCCGACGTCGAGCGGCGCACGATCGAGCCGGCGGACATCGACACCGAGGACTTCGAAATCGGCGTGTTCGCGGGCCAGCTCAGCGTCGAGGACTTCGGCGTGAACACCGTGGTCGGCGCGCGCTTCGCGTATCACATCACGCCCGGCTTCTTCGTCGAGCTCGCGGGAGGCGACACGAAGACGGAGGAGACGAGCTTCGAGCGATTGAGCGGAGCTGCGCAGCTGCTCACAGACGAGGAACGCGAATATTCCTACTATAACGTGTCGCTGGGCTACAACATTTTGCCCGGCGAAAGCTTCATCGGGCGTAATAGGGCGTTGAACACGTCGCTTTACTTAATCGGAGGCGTGGGCAAGACCTCCTTCGCGGGCGACGACCGTTTCACGATGAACGTCGGAATGGGGCTACGGCTGTTGCCGCTCGATTGGCTGGCCGTGCATGCGGACGTACGCGACCACGTCTTCGACATCGACCTGCTAGGTCAAGAGAAGACCTCGCACAACCTCGAATGCCACGTGGGCGTGACGTTCTTCTTTTGACGACGTCGACGATGCCGGACATGAACGACATGAGCTGCGGGTGTGCAGCCGCCTCAGCGCGGGCCGGCCTTCCGCCGCTCGCGTTCCTCGTGTCCGCCATGGAGGGGTAGCCATGCTGAGATCGATTGTGTTGCTGGCCTCGAGCGCGCTGCTCGCGACCGCCGCGGTGGCCGCGGACCAGCTCTCCGGTCCCGCACCCGATTTCACGCTCCGGTCGCGCAGCGGAGAGACGATCTCGCTCTCCGACCTGAAGGGACAGGTGGTGATGATCAACTTCTGGGCGACGTGGTGCGGACCCTGCCGGCAGGAGATGCCGCACCTCGAGGCCCTGCACCAGCGCTACCACGACCTCGGCTTCACGCTCCTCGGGGTCAACGTCGAGGAAGACTCCCGCGGCGTCGAGGCGTTCCTCGAGGAGACGCCGGTGAGCTTCGACATCCTCTATGACCCGGCTAACGAGGTCAGCGAGCTTTACGGCGTGATCGCCATGCCGAGCACCGTGATGATCGATCGCAAGGGCAACCTGCGCTTCATCCATCACGGCTATCAGCCCGGCTACGAGAACGATTATCAGGCGGAGATTCGCGCGCTGCTGCGTGAATGACGCCGTGAAGAATCGAGGCAAGAATCGATAGAACGGGGGGCGTTTCATGACGGTGATCGACACCGCGGGAGCTGACGCGCGCCGGGCGGCGGCGAAGAGGGCGGCGGAATGCCGGCCGGCGGGGCGCTTCGGTCTGCGCCGCGCGGTGAGGCACGCCGTGTCGCTCGCCCTGGCCGTCGGCCTGCTGAGCGCAGCCGGCTGCAGCGTCGAGCCGTGGGTCAAGCCTTACGAGCGGGATCGCCTCGCCGACCCGATCATGTCGTGGGACCGGGATCCGGTCTCGTCGGCCTACATCCACCACGTATACGAGGCGCGCGAGGGCGCGCGGGGCGCGACCGGAAGCGCCGGAGGCGGGTGTGGCTGCAACTGACGCCCGGGGACGGCCGGGCGGCGAGCGCGGATTCCGTGCGGCGATGCTCGCGCTCGCCGCGCTCGCGGCGTTAGCGGCGCTCGTCCGCGCGCCGAGCGCGACGGCCGGCGTTCTGCCCGAGGACCGCGCGGACGTGCTCTACCACTCCTACGACGGCGGCGGCGTCACGATTCAAGGTCCGTCGCTGCTCGTCCGCAAGCAGTTCGCGAGCAAGTTCTCGGCGTCCGCGAACTACTACGTCGACAAGGTCAGCAGCGCGTCGATCGACGTGGTGACGACGGCAAGCCCGTACAGCGAGCAGCGTACGCAGTACTCGGTCGGCGTCGACTATCTCCACGACCGCTGGCTGATGAACTTGGGCTTCACGACGAGCGAGGAGAACGACTACTCGGCCGAGACGTTCAGCGTCGGCCTCAGCCAGGATTTCTTCGGCGACCTGACGACGTTGTCACTCGGCTACTCGCTCGGCAACGACGAGGTGGGGCGGCGCGGCGACCCGGATTTCAGCGATACGGTGCAGCGGCAGCAGTACCGGCTCGGGCTCTCGCAGATCCTGACGCGCAATCTCCTGATGGGCTTCTCGTTCGAGACGATCACCGACGAAGGCTTCCTGAACAACCCCTACCGGTCGGTGCGTTTCATCGACGAGGAGAGCCCCGTCGGCTACAGCTACGAGCCGGAAGTCTATCCGCGCACGCGCACGAGCGACGCCGGCGCGGTTCGGTTCCGTTATCACTTGCCGTTCCGCGCGGCGATCCACGGCGAGTACCGCTCGTATGCCGACACGTGGGACATCGAGGCCGATACCTTCGAGCTCGGCTACACGCAGCCGCTCGACGGCGGCTGGCTGTTCGAGACGAAGCTCCGGTTTTACTCGCAGACCGCGGCCGAGTTCTACAGCGATCTCTTTCCGCGCTCGAACTTCCAGAACTTCATCGCGCGCGACAAGGAGCTCAGCACGTTCCAGAGCCGCACGATTCGCCTCGGCGTGGCTTACGACATCATGCGCGGCGGCTGGAAATTCGTCGACCGCGGCAGCCTGAACCTCGCGTACGACCACATCGTGTTCGAGTACGAGGATTTCCGGGACCTGACCTCGGTCGGCGCCCCGCCCGGCCAGGAGCCGCTGTACGAGTTCGACGCGAACGTCGTGCAGATCTTCATGTCGTTCTGGTTCTAGCCCTCCCGTAAATACCTCTACATGATGCTTGACGGGAACGCCGTGAACCCATCCCTGGGGGCTCGCTCGCGCGCGTCCCTGCGCCGGGGTCCCTTGCGCGAACACAGTGAGCGCTGGGGTGGGTGTGCGAGCGTCCCGTCAAGCATCATGTAGAGGCATTTGCGGGACACGAGAAAATGGTGTCTGACACGTTTTTCGGTTACCAGCGGTAGAGGCGCGCGGACGCGCCTTCAGGGTAGGCGGGTGGGCCGTGCGGAAGCTCGACGAAGCCGGCCGTGCCGGCTAGCGTGATGAAGTCGCCCGACGTGTTCGTCGGCCGCGGGGTCGCGTGCAGCACACCATCCGACGTCGACTCGACGACGACCGGCATGAAATACGTGAGCCGTGCCGGCATCGTTACCGGCGCCGTGAGCACGGCGTACTCCACGACGAAGGGCTCGAGCCCGAGCGACGCACGCAACGCCGGCAGCACGTAACGCGTGACGCAGACGAGGGTCGAAACCGGATTGCCGGGCAGCGCGAACACGGGCTTGCCGTCGCCGCTCACGCCGAACCACATCGGCCGCCCGGGCCGCTGCTCGATCTTGTGGAACACGAGCGTCGCGCCGAGGCGGTCGAGCACGGCGGGCACGTAGTCGAACTGCCCCATCGAGACGCCGCCCGAAAGGATCAACGCGTCGTGCTCGGCGTGGAGCCGCTGGATCGCGTCGAGCAGCGCGCGCTCGTCGTCCGGCAGGCGGGTGCGCGAGACGACCGCGAGCCGCTCGCGGAGCAGGGCGGCTTCTATAGCGCGGTCGTTGGACGAGCGGATCTGGTGCGGCGCCAGCGGCTCGCCGACGTCGACGAGCTCGTCGCCGGTGGAGATCACGGCGATCCGCGGCAGCGCCGCGACGGCGACCTCCGCGCAGCCCGCGCTCGCGAGCACGGCCATCTCCGGCGGACCGATCCGGGTTCCCCGCGCGAGGACGCGCGCGCCTTTGCGCCGGTCGCTGCCCTGCGGGTGCACGAACTGCCGCTCCGTCACCTCCGCCTCGAGCCGCACCTCGATTTCTTCGCCGCGGCGCTCGACGCGCTCGACGGGGATCACGGTGTCGCATCCGGCCGGCATGATCGCGCCGGTCATGACCTCGATGCAGCGGCCGGGCCCGGGCAGCGTCAGCTGCGCCGCCCCGGCTGCCTGCGTCCCGGCCGCGGTGAAGCGGCGCGTGCCGGAGGACCAGTCGCGATACGCGATCGCGATGCCGTCCATCGTCACGCGGTCGAACGGCGGCTGGTCACGCTCGGCGAAGACGTCCTCCGCGAGCACGCGATCCACGCAGTGCTCGAGCCGCTCGCGGCACGCCGCGGCGCTCGGCATCCGCTCGAGAATGAGGCGTTCGGCTTCGTATGTTTCGGTCATCTGCACGTGGGCCGGCGCGTGATCGGCGCCCGGTCCACGATGCTATACTGACCCGCAGGAGGCAACCATCGCATGGGCCGCATGCTCATCAGCAGCCTTGCCGCGCTGATCACGGCCGGAGGCTGGGCCCAGCCGGACAGCCGCACGGTCCTGGGGGAAAGCAACGAGCTGCTGTCGGCGGGCGCCGACGCGATTCGGGCGGGGCGCTACGACGACGGCATCCGTCTCACGAACCTCGGGCTCGAGCGCTACCCGGCCACGCCGTTCGAGCGGGCCGCCGCGCTCGCGAACCTTTGCGCCGCGCATGCCGCGAAGGGCGATCCCGACACTGCGATCTCCTATTGCGACGAGTCGATCTCGATCAACTCCCGCAACTGGCGCGCGTACAGCAATCGATCGTATGCGTACTATCTGAAGGGCATGTACCCGCAGGCCTCGCTCGACATCGACGTCGCCGCGGACATTGCTCCGGACGCGCGTCAAGTGCGCCAGATCCGCAGCATGATCAATGAGCGCAGCCTGCGGCCGCGCATCATCATGGAGGATCATCAATAGTCGGCCGACCGGGCAGAGTGAACGTCGTCGCCGGCGCCGCGCTGCTCGTCGGCGCGGTGCTCGCTGCTCCGGCTCACTCGCGAGGCGACGAGGAGCTCGAGCCGATCGGCGTCTGGAACTGCTTGATGTACGGCCCGTTCGGCGACCAGAGGTTCTATTTGAGGACGGAAGCCGACGGCGCCGCCTCGATCGCATGGCTCGCCGACGCAACGCGCGGCGTCTGGCGCGACCTCTCGGGCTGGACGGAATCTCGCTCGCGGGTGCGTATCGAGGACGCGGCGAACGATCGCGAGCTCACGGCCGATCTCGAGCACCCGACCCTCGGCGGAACGTGGAGCGCTCCGGGCCGTCTCGGCGGATGGTGGTGCGCGCCGGTGTCCGGCGCCGACGCCTACGAGGACCGTCCGCCCGGCGCCGAAGGATTGATGCCGGTTCTCGTACCCGCGATCATGGCCAGCCCGAGCTACCCTCGGGAGGCTATCCGCGAGGCGAAGGAAGGGCGAGCGGTCGCTTGCTTCTTGGTCGACGGCAGGGGCGAAATCAGCGATCCGCACCTCGTCGAGATATCGGACGAGGTGTTCCGCGAACCGACGCTCACGGCAGTCTCGAAGTCGCGCTACGAGCGCCGAAACGATGAGCAGATCCTGCTGCCCGCCTGCCGGACCTTCACGTTCGAGCTGCAAGCCGTCGGCTGATCGGGCGCCGCGTTGACTAGAGGCGACGCGGACATCGGCGCTCCGGGGGCTGCGCCCGGCGCTCGTTCGGCTCCGCGGCTCGTGAGCGGGCCGATCGGCCGCCATCTGTGGGATCTCGCCGCCCCGATGGCCGTCGGGCTCGTCGCGGTCAGCTCCTACAGCATCGTCGACACCTATTTCGTCGGTCAGCTCGGCACCCTCCCGCTCGCCGCGCTCGGTTTCACGTTCCCCGTCTCGTTCTCGCTGGTCGCGGTCGGGCTCGGGATCGGCGTCGGAGCTTCGTCGGTTCTCGCGCGGCTGCTCGGCGCCGGCGACCGCGACGCGCTCCAACGGATCACGACGCACTCGCTGCTGCTCGCCGCGCTGCTCGGCCTCATCGTGATGGTCGTCGGCCTCGCGAGCCTCGATCCGATCTTCCGCCTGCTCGGCGCCGACGACCGCACGCTGCCCCTCGTCAGGGAGTACATGGAGGTCTACTACTTCGGCGGCTTCCTGCTGATCCTGCCGCTCGTCGGCAACTTCGCGATGCGCTCCGTCGGGGATCCGCGCGTGCCGGCCGTGATCCTGACTCTCTCGGCGCTGCTCAACATCGTGCTCGACCCGCTTCTGATCTTCGGGCTGCTCGGTTTTCCGCGGCTCGAGCTGCGCGGCGCGGCGATCGCGACGCTGATCGCGAACGGTGCGACCGTCGTCGCGTCGGTGTACATCCTGCATCGGCGCGAGCATCTGATCCGCGCCCGCTACCTGCTGCCTCGAGGCATGTGGGACTCGTGGAAGCGCGTGTTTCATGTCGGCGTGCCGGCCACCGCGACGAACTTGCTGAACCCGCTGACCGTCGGCGTCATCACGTCGTTCGTCGCGAAATTCGGACCGGGAGCCGTGGCCGGATTCGGCGTGGCTTCGCGGGTCGAGTCGCTCGTGATGCTCGTGATCTTCGCGGTGTCGTCGTCGGTGACCCCGTTCGTCGGGCAGAATTACGGGGCGCGCAAGCTCGATCGCGTGCGCCGGATGACCTACCTTTCCGGTAATTTCTGCATCCTGTACGGCCTCGGTGCCGCCGCAATTCTGTGGCCGACGGGCGCGCCGCTCGCGTCGCTCTTCAACGACAGCGCGGAAGTCATTGATACCGCCTCGGCGTATCTCGCGATCGTCCCGCCGACGCTCGGCGGCTTCGGGTTCATGCTCGTCGCCGCCGCGTGCTTCAACGCGCTCGGCATGCCGCTGCCGGCGACCGCGCTCACGTTCGTGAAGCTCTTCGTCGCCTACATCCCGCTCGCGTGGATCCTTTCGGGCGCGGTGGGCCTCCTCGGGATCTTCTGGGCGAACGCGGCCGCGCACGTTCTGTTCGGCGTCGTCGCGTTCGTCTGGCTGCGGAGGACCTTCGGGCGGTTCGAGCTCGGGGAGGCGAGGCGCGCCCGGCTGGCCGAGCACGGCTGACGCCGTTCGCCCGCCGGGCAAGGGGGCACGAGCGCGCGGCGCCCGCGCTCGAGCCGGTACGTGGTGCGGCCGCTCACGTAATGTGACGTGGCGCTGATGACGCTTGCGCCGCGCTCGCGTATTCTCGAGCGGCGACTTCGGCTCGGCGCCGGTGCCGAGGCTTCGCGCCGCCGGCGCGCCGAGCATCGCGGGGGG
>DASVDR010000006.1 GCA_036381015.1 Gammaproteobacteria bacterium | reverse complement strand
ACCGTCCGCGGCCAGGGACGGCCGCGGACGAGCCGCAGGGACGCACTGCCGGCGTGTCTCCGAAGGACGATGCTTGCGGCACGTTCGTGCGACGCGCTCACGGCAGCGCTCTTCGAAGCACGCGAAGGCGAGCACTTCCGGCGTGTCTCGGAAGGACGATCCTTGCGGCACGTTCGTGCGCCGCGCTCACGGCAGCGTTCTTTCGAACGGATCCACCCCGACGCGTGCGGTCGAAGCGGACGACGGTCAGGCGAGGCGCGCGCGTCCCTGCGGCCCGAGGTCGACGTGCGTCAGACAGTCGAGCGGGAAGCGCACACCGGCCCGATAGTCGTCGATGCAGCGCAACACGAGAGGGCTTCGCAGCTGCTCGCGGAGGCCGAGCAGCCGATTGCGGCTCATCCAATGGACCGCGAGGATGCCTTCGTCGAGGCGAGGCGAGCCGGAGGGCGGCTCGGCGGCGCCGAGAAAGCTGACGCGCAGGAAGCTCTTCTCCGAAGTCTCGCTGCGCCAAAGATAGATGCCGAGAACGTGCCGGGGCTCGAAGCGATAGCCGGTCTCCTCGCGCGTCTCGCGCACGACGGCGTCGATCAGCGATTCACCCGGCTCGAGATGACCGGCGGGCTGGTTGAAGACGACGCGGCCGCAAGCGAGCTCCTCGACGATCAGAAATTGGCCGTCGCGCTCGATCACGGCGGCAACCGTGACGTCGATCCGGGGCTGCATCAGCTCCGCTTGCCGCGCGTTGCGGCCGTGTTCCAATGGCGATGCATCGGCTGGCGGTCGTCGTTACGTTTTGGCCGCCATTATACCTGAAGCTGTCGCAGCTCCGGCTCGATCTCGCACGCGTGCCACAACGAGTCGAAGACGTCGAGGTAGCGCCGTACGACCGGCGGTTGGAACGTGTCGGCCACGCCCTCCCAGCTTTCCGCGCGGGCGCGATATACGATCGCGTGATCGTCCGCGATGCAGAACGCCTCCGGATGAGTGCGGAATTGCGGCTTGACGTTGCGAAACTCGATGTAGCTGTTCAAACGCCGCCCCATCGAGACGAAGCGATTACCGTCCTTCATCGCGCGCGCCGGGTCCGCGATCAGCACGCGCACGCGGGCGAAAGTGCGGGCGAGGACGAAGCGCTTCAGCGTCTCCAGGAATTCGTCGTGATCGTAGACCTCTGGCTCGAGATCATGAGTGAGAATCGCGAGCGAGCGGTTCGCGAGCCCGGTGATTTGCGACACGGCCGCCCGAACCTCCTCGAGCGTGGACAGCACTTGCCGGGCGCTCCGGCGTTTGTTCTGCTCTGCCAGCCCTGCCATGGCCGCCTCGATCCTTCAACGACGTGGGAAGCGCGGCGACGATCGTTGTTCTCGAGAAGAACCGCGCCGGCCGTCAGTGTTCGTCACCGGCTCGACGAATGCTGTGGCATGCGTCACGTTTTGCCGTCGATTCCTCCGTAAGGGCCCGTTTTTCGGCGAAAAGCCCTGATTCGTCAGATGCCCCGAGCGAGGGCCGCCGCGAGCCCGACGTAGTCCGACGGCCGGAGCGCCAGCAGGCGCGCTCGAGTCTCGTCCGGCAGGTCGAGCCGGGCGATGAACTCGCGAAGGGCGCCCTCCGTGACGCCGCGCCCGCGGGTCAAAGCCTTCAGCTGCTCATACGCGTCGGGGATGCCGTGACGGCGCATCACGGTCTGAATCGCTTCGGCGAGCACCTCCCAGTTGCCTTCGAGATCCTCGGCGATCCGGCCGAGATCCGCGTCGAGCTTGCCGAGGCCTCTCTGGCACGACTCGAACGCGATCAGGCTGTGCCCGAGCGCCACGGCGACGTTGCGCAGCACCGTGGAGTCCGTGAGGTCGCGCTGCCAGCGCGACAACGGCAGCTTCGCGGCGAGGAACTCGAGAAGGGCGTTCGCGACGCCGAGGTTCCCTTCCGCGTTCTCGAACTCGATCGGATTGACCTTGTGCGGCATCGTCGACGAGCCCACCTCGCCGGCAACGGCGCGCGGGCGGAAGTAGCCGAGGCTCACGTAGCCCCAGAGGTCGCGGCAGAGGTCGATGACGACGGTGTTGAAGCGCGACAGCGCCTGACAGTATTCCGCGATCCAGTCGTGGGGCTCGATCTGGGTGGAATAGGCCGTGAATTCGAGACCGAGCGACTCGACGAACCGCGACGCGATGGCGAGCCAATCGGCGTCGGGGTACGCGGCGACGTGCGCGTTGAAATTGCCCACCGCACCGTTGAACTTTCCGAGCACGCGGACATGGGCGAACTGTTCGCTCTGCCGGCGCAGGCGGTGGACGAAGTTCGCGAGCTCCTTGCCGAGGGTCGTGGGCGACGCCGGTTGGCCGTGCGTCCGCGCGAGCATCGGCACGTCGGCAAAGCGGTGCGCGAGGACTCGCAGATCGATCGCGAGCTGGCGCATCAGAGGAAGCAGAACGCGCTGGCGGGCGTCGCGAAGCATCAGCGCATATGCGAGATTGTTGATATCTTCGGAAGTGCTTGCAAAATGCAGGAACGGCGCGAGATCGCCCGCGGCCGTGGAGATGCCCTCGAGCTTCTGCCGGAGGAAGTACTCCACGGCCTTCACGTCGTGGTTGGTCTCGAGCTCGAGCTCCTTGACGCGGCGCGCCTCCTCGTGCCCGAAGTGATCCACGACCGCGTTCAGCACGTCCTTGACGGGCGCTTCCAGCGTGCGGATGTCCGGCACGCCGGGCTCGTCGGCGAGGTGCTGGAGCCAGCGTACCTCGATCAGCACGCGATAGCGGATCAGCGCGAGCTCGGACAGGTAGTCGCGCAGCGGCGCCGCCTTGGGCGCGTAGCGGCCGTCGAGCGGCGACAGCGCGGTCAGCGTAGTGGACTCCACAGGAACTCGGTGCCCTGCCGAAAAGCCCGCCGGACGGCTCGGTCGCCGCATGCTCACGGACGGGCTTCTATACAACGATTTACGGAGTGCGCATCATACACGCTTCGCTCCCGATCTCCGACACCGCGCAGCGTCGCCGTCGCGGCGGACGCCGGCTGCCCGGAGACGGGGAGACGCGCAGAAGGAACGACGGCGGAGGATGGGACAATGACGGCCGAGCATCGAACGGAAAGGGACAGCATGGGCGAGCTCCAGGTCCCCGCCGATGCGCTCTGGGGTGCGCAGACGCAGCGCGCCGTGAACAATTTCCCGATCAGCGGGCTGCGGATGCCGGGCCGCTTCATTCATTCGCTCGGGCTCATCAAGTGGGCCGCCGCGAAGGTCAACGAGGAGCTCGGACTGCTGCCCGAGGACGTGGCGCGTGCGATCCAAGCCGCCGCGCTCGACGTCGCTGCCGGCAAGCACGATGCGCACTTCCCGGTCGACGTCTTCCAGACGGGTTCGGGGACCAGCTCGAACATGAACGCGAACGAGGTGATCGCGACGCTCGCGTCGCGGACCCTCGGCCGCCCCGTGCATCCGAACGACCACGTGAACATGGGGCAGAGCAGCAACGACGTCGTGCCTTCGGCGATCCACGTCGGCGCCGCGTTGGGCCTGACCGAGCAGCTGTTGCCGGCGCTGAATCACCTCGCGGACGTGATCGAGGCGAAAGCTCGCAGCCTCGCCTCCGTCGTCAAGACCGGCAGGACGCATCTGATGGATGCGATGCCGGTGCGTTTCGACCAGGAGCTCGGCGGCTGGGCCGCGCAGATCCGCACCGACTACCAGCGGATCGCCGGCGTCATGACGCGGCTTTCCAGTCTCGCCCAAGGCGGCACGGCGGTCGGCACCGGCATCAACGCGCATCCGGAGTTCGGCGTGCGGGTTGCGGCGGCGCTGGCCTCGCGAACCGGCATTGCGTTTCGGCCTGCCGACAGCTATTTCGAGGCGTTGAGCTCGCAGGACACGGCGGTCGAGCTTTCCGGGCAGCTGAAGACCCTGGCCGTCGGGCTGACGAAGATCGCGAACGATCTGCGCTGGATGAACAGCGGTCCGCTGGCGGGCCTCGGCGAGATCGCGCTGCCCGCGCTTCAGCCGGGCAGCAGCATCATGCCCGGCAAGGTCAATCCCGTCGTGCCGGAAGCCGTCGCGATGGTGGGCGCCCAAGTCGTCGGCAACGACGCGACGATCACGATCGCCGGGCAGTCCGGAAATTTCCAGTTGAACGTCATGCTCCCCGTCATCGCGCACAACCTCCTTCAGAGCATCGAGCTGCTGGCGAACGCCGCGCGCGTCCTCGCCGATTCCGCAATCGAGGGGTTCACCGTCAACGAGGATCGACTGCGCGCGGCGCTCGAGCGCAACCCGATCCTCGTCACCGCGCTGAACCCGGTCATCGGCTACGAGAAAGGCGCGTCGATCGCGAAGCGCGCGTACCGCGAGGGCCGCCCGATTCGCGACGTCGCGGCCGAAGAGACGGAGCTGGGCGCGGAGAAGCTCGCCGCGCTGCTCGACCCGCGCGAGTTGACGAAGGGCGGCATCAAGCGCTGAGGCGTCCGCGGCCGAGCGCGCTCATGACCTCGCGAGCGACCGGCTCGACCGCGCTGCAGGCGCTCATCGAGAAGCGGCTCGCGTCCGCGCCGCACGACCGTGACGCCCGCGAGGCGATGCTCGCGAACGTCGAGGGCGAGGTCTCGGCCGCGCTGCGCGAGGTGCTCGCGCAGCCCGCGCACGACGCGGCCGTGCTCATGGCGCTCGTCGAGCGGCCGGGCGGCCTGACCGTGCTGTTCACCGAACGCGCGCCGCACCTCGCGCATCATCCGGGGCAGGTGAGCTTTCCCGGGGGACGAATCGACGGACCGGACGAGGACGCGGTCGGCGCGGCCCTCCGCGAAGCCTGGGAGGAGATTCGGCTGCCGCCCGCCGACGTCCGCGTCGCGGGACTCCTTCCCCGTCACGTGACCGGCACGGGCTTCATGGTCACGCCGGTCGTCGGCTTCGTGCACGGGCGCTTCCGGCCGTCGCCCGACCCGGCCGAGGTCGCGTCGGTGTTCGAGGTCCCGCTCGACATCATCCTCGCTCCCGGCAGCCTCCGCACGGTCCGGCACGAGCGGCACGGCACGCGCTTCCGCGTGCACGAGCTGGAGTACGAGGGGCGCCTGATCTGGGGCGCGACCGCCGCGATGCTCGTCACGTTCAAAGATCTCATTAGTGATGAATAAACAACCCGATACAGGCGATATCTCTAAATTACTGGAAATCATGGCGACGCTGCGCGATCCGGTTCGGGGCTGCCCATGGGATCTCCGGCAGACCTTCGAGACGATCGCGCCTTACACGATCGAGGAAGCTTACGAGGTCGCCGATGCGATCGAGCGAGGCGACCTCGGCGAGCTCGAGGACGAGCTCGGCGACCTGCTGCTGCAGGTCGTCTTTCACGCCCGGATGGCGGAGGAGTCCGGCGCCTTTTCGTTCGCCGACGTCACCCGACGCATCTGCGACAAGATGACGCGCCGCCATCCGCACGTGTTCGACCGCGACCACGTGGGAGACGGCGGGCACGACGAGGCGTGGGATGCGCTGAAGCGCGCCGAGAAGGGCCCGGCCGACAGCGTTCTGGACGGCGTGCCGGCAGGGCTGCCGGCGCTGACGCGCGCGGTGAAGCTCGGGCGGCGCGCGGCCGGCGTCGGCTTCGATTGGCCCGACGAGACGGGGCCCCGCGACAAGGTGCGTGAGGAGCTGGCCGAGCTCGACGAGGCTTTCGCGGGCGGCCGTCGGGAGCGCATCGAGGCCGAGCTCGGCGATGTTTTCTTCGCGCTCGCGAACTTGTGCCGTCACGTCGGCGTCGATCCCGAGCAGTGCGTTCGTGGCGCGAACCGCCGCTTCGAGACTCGATTCAGACGAGTGGAGGCGCTCGTGCGGGAATCCGGCCGGCCCTTCGAACGTCACTCCGCCGCCGAGCTCGACGGATACTGGATCCGCGCGAAGCGCGAGGAGTAGCCGGCCGATCCGAGCCGGGGCGTGCCGCCTCTTCCACATCGCTCGAACGGCGTCCCCCGGCGCGGGACACGGAACGTTCAGCTTCGATTCATCGCCCGCAGCCTAACGTGCGCACCGAGATCCCGCGAAGGGATCGCGAGTGCCAGGAGGTGTGCGATGTTGCGCAGGTGGATGACGATCGGCGCGATGGCCGGGGCGCTGGCCGCGGCCGATGCCGCCGCAGGTCCGAGGGGGATGACCGACTACGTCTACGCGCGGGTCGTGGACGTCGAGCCGATCGTGCGTTACGTCACCGTTCGCCGGCCGCGCGAGGAGTGCTGGGACGAGGTCGTGCAGGTGCCCGTCCGCGACCGTCCCTTCGTCGTCGCGGGGCCCGCGATCGCCGGCGGCCTGATCGGCGGTGCGATCGGTCGCCAGTTCGGGCACGGTGACGGCCGCGACGCGCTGACGCTGCTCGGCGCGATCGCAGGCTCCGCCGTCGCGAGCGAGCGCGCGGCGCGCAACCGCGCATACGAAGGCCACGTGCGGGAGACGACCGTCGAGCGGTGCGAGGTCGTGACGGAGCGGCACACCGAGGAGCGGATCGACGGCTACAGAGTCACCTATCAGTATCGGGGGCGTCGCGACACGATCGTCATGCCGCACCCGCCCGGCGAGCGTGTGCGCCTTCGCGTCACCGCCGTCCCGGTCGGTTACCGATGAGGTGTTGAAAGCTCGTGACGTGACGCGACAGGGCCGCCGGCCGGGGCGGGCCGCGGCCCGCCTCGCGCCCGGGACGCCGCCGGCGTCCTTGACGGCGGCGGACGCCGATTCCAAGCTTCGGGGTCTTTTCGATGGAGAAGGTGCAGGAGCGTGAAGGCGATGGCCCGAGTCGAGCCACGGCGGGCGCCGCGCAGCGTGCGCGTTTCGCGGGCTGCCGCGCGGCTGTGCGCGCTGCCGCTCTGCATGCTCGGCGCACTTGCGTTCGCACGCCCGGTGCCGATGCCGCTCCCGCCGCCCGTGCCCGAGCCCTATCCGGTCGACGCGGTGATGCAGCGGGGGGTCACGCTCGAGCAGGCGATCGCGATGGCCACGCGGCAATATCCGGGGACCGTCGCGAGCGCGAGGACGACGACGCGCGACGGCCGCGTCGTGCACGAGATCCGCATTCTCGGCGAACGCGGCCGCGTCCGCATCGTACGGATCGACGCCGAGACCGGCGAGTTCCTTTGAGCTCGGCGCCGCGGAGCGATCGACGGCGGGCCGCGACGGCGGGCTGACGCAGGCGGACACGACGATGCGCTTGCTGCTTGTGGAGGACGATCAGACGCTCGGCCGCTCGCTCGCGGCTCAGCTCGAGCGCGCGGGATTCAAGGTCGAGCGCGCGGAGGACGGCCGCGAAGGGCTCTACTACGCCACCGAATATCCGATCGATCTCGCGATCGTCGATCTCGGCTTGCCCGGCATCTCCGGTCTGGAGCTCATCCGTGCCGTCCGCGGTAAAGGCAAGGACTATCCGATCCTCGTGTTGACCGCCCGCGACCGCTGGCAAGACAAGGTCGAGGCGCTGAAGCTCGGCGCGGACGACTACGTCGTGAAGCCGTTCCACGTCGAGGAGCTTCTCGCGCGCGTCGATGCGCTCGTGCGGCGGGCCGGCGGGTGGGCGCAATCCGAGCTCGTCTGCGGGCCGGTCCGCCTCGATACCCGCAGTCAGGAGGTGACCGTCGAAGGGCGCCCGCTCGAGCTCACGAGCTTCGAATACAAGCTGCTCGAGTATCTGATGTTGCACGCCGGCGAGGTCGTCTCGAAAACGCAGATCACCGAAGCGCTGTACGACCAGGACTTCGAGCGCGACAGCAACGTGATCGAGGTGTTCATAGGCCGTCTCCGCCGCAAGCTCGATCCGGACGGCGTGATCAAGCCGATCGAGACGCTGCGCGGCCGCGGCTACCGCCTCACGCTCCCCCGGGGCGCGCCGCAGTAAGGAGCTTCCACACGGCGGAAACGGATTATGATCGTCCCATCGAAGGCGGATCGAGGGGCGTCGGCATGAGATTCGAGGGGAGGCTCTCCGCGGGCGGCGCGCTGCTCGCGCTCGCATGGGGAATCGTGCAGGCCCAGCCCGGCGGCGGGCCTTTCGACGAGCGGGCGCGCGACGCGTTGTCGGAGCCCTTCGTCGGCTTGACGCTCGACGAAGGGCCGCCGGAGAAGGGGCTCTTCGAGATCAAGCGGACCGGCGTCTCCACGGAGGCGGTGCGCCGCGCCGCCGTCGATCTGCTCGCAACCTTGAGCGACGAGCAGCGCGCACGGATCCTGTTCCCGGTCGACGACTCCGAATGGCGCAATTGGGCGAACATCCACCGCTTCCCGCGGCAAGGCGTGAGCTTGGACGAGATGAGCGCCGAGCAGCGCGCCGCGGCCTACGACCTGCTCGCCGCCGGATTGAGCGCGAAGGGATACGACACCGCGCGCGACATCATGCGCTTGAATCATCATCTCGCCGAGCTGATCGACAACTTCGACGAGTATGGGGAGTACCTGTACTGGCTCACGATCATGGGGGAGCCTTCGGGCGAGGAGCCCTGGGGATGGCAGCTCGACGGGCACCATCTCGTGATCAACTACTTCGTGCTCGGGGACCAGGTCGTGATGACGCCGACGTTCATGGGCTCGGAGCCGGTGACGTCGACCTCCGGGCGATATGCGGGCACCGAGGTCCTTCAGGTCGAGCAGGACTTGGCGCTCGAGCTGATGGCGTCGTTGAGCGACGCACAGCGCCGCGAGGCGCTCCTGCCGGGCACGAAGAGCCGCGCCGAGAATCTCGCCGAGATGTTCCGCGACAATGTCACCGTCCCAATCGACGGCATTCGCGCCACGCGCCTCGAGCCGGCGCAACGGGATCGCCTGCTCGCGCTCATCAGAGCGTACGTCGACAACATGGACGCCGGGCACGCCAAGGTGAAGATGGACGAGGTCAGGGCGCATTTCGACCGGACCTACTTCGCGTGGAAAGGAGCCGTCGGTCCGGACGGCGTCTTTTACTACCGCATCGTCAATCCGGTGATCTACATCGAATTCGATCACCAAGGCCCGGTCGCCCTCGCCGGGCCGCGCGACGTCGCGACGCGTAATCACATCCACACCGTCGTGCGTACGCCTAACGGCAACGACTACGGCCGGGATCTGCTTCGCCAGCATTACGAGGCGTACCGCGACGATCCGAGCCACGGCCACGTGTCGCCGCCGCCGAACTGACCTCGCGGTCACGCGCCGTGGTCCGCTGCGATCGCCGCCAACGTGCGTGGGTCCGAAGGCGCGCCGTGCGCCCGGCGCGCGGGCATGGCCGCGGCGCACGCCGCCGAACGTCCGTCGTCGTCGCGTGCGTCGTCGCGCTCGCAGCGGCAAGCGTCCGGGCCGCGCGCCTCGATCTCGGCTTCGAGGCGGTCGGCACCGGCGGCCTGCCCGTCGGGTGGACCGTCGACGACGAGGACCGCGGCCTCGTGGCCGTGGATTCGACGGTCGCGCTGGAAGGCCTCCGCAGCCTGAGGATCGAAGGCGACGGCCGCGAAGGCGCGGCCCGCGCCGTGCTGCGCATCGCGCCGCCCGACGTCGAAGGCAACCGCCTGCGCATCACGGTTCGGGTCAAGACCGAAGGCGTACAGGGCAGGGCGGCGCCGTGGGTGCGCCTCGAGAGCGACGCGGGGCTCCTTTACGTCGACAGAATGAGCGGCGCTGGCGCGAGCGGCACGTCGGACTGGACCGACTATGCGATCGATGCGCCGGTGCTCGAAGCCGCGACGCGTCTCGAGCTCGGCCTGATGCTGAGCGGCAGGGGCACGGCCTGGTTCGACGAGATCGCGATCGAAGGTTTCGACACGCGGACTCTTCCGGCCCCGTCGCCTGCCGCGCGGCGCTACGTCGAGCGAGCGCTCGAGCTGATTCGCGACAACTCCATGATGCGGGACTCGATCGACTGGCCGAGCTATCGGGCCGGCGTGCTCGCGCAGGCTCGCGGCGCCGCCACGTCCGCCGACACGTACCTCGCGCTCCGGTACGCGCTCGCCCGCCTCGGCGACCACCACAGCTATCTGCTCGCGCCGGACCGCGCCTCGGTGCTCGACCTCGCGCCCGTCTCGAACGCGCGCACGGGACGGCCGCCGGTCGAGCCTCGCGGGGCGCGCCTCGCGGGCGATGTCGCGTACCTTTCGGTCCCCGGCTTCGCCGGCGGCAGCCACGGCGAGCAGGTCGCGCTCGCCGAACGCCTGCAGAGCCTCGTGCGCGAGCTCGATCGGCCGCCGATCTGCGGCTGGATCGTGGATCTGCGGCGCAATTCCGGCGGCAATCTGTGGCCGATGCTCGCCGGCATCGGCCCGCTTGTCGGCGAAGGCGAAGCGGCCGCGGCGGCGTACCCGGGCGGGCGCCGCGTGCCGCTCTGGTACCGGGACGGGAAGGCGGGCCTCGGCGATTACGTGCAGCTGCGGGTTCGAGGCGAGCCGTACCGGCTTGCGCGCCGCGCGCCGATCGCCGTGCTGCTCGGGCCGCGCACGGCGAGCTCCGCCGAGATCCTCGCGATCGCGCTCCGCGGCGGCCCGGACCGGCGCAGCTTCGGCGAGCCCACGCGCGGCGTGAGCACGGGCACGCGGACCTACACGCTGTCGGACGGCGCCGCGCTCGTCCTCGCCGTCGCGGCAACGACCGACCGGAACGGCGCCGTGCACACGGGACCGATCCTGCCGGATGAGCCGGTCGCGAACCGGGGCTTGTCGACGCCGCTTGCGGAGCAGACCGACGTGCAGGCGGCGCTGCGCTGGCTGCACGCCCGATGCGCGAACCTCGACGACGGCATACGCAGCGGCGCCCCGGTTGCCGATCGGCTCGAAGGACAGAACGAGGCGGACCGCCTCCTCTAAGAAAAAGGGGCGCCGCGGGTCCGGCGCTACAGCAGCAGAGGGCGGTTCGGCAGCTCGTCCGGTGTCTCGCCGGCCGCCGGGAACTCGCGCGCCGCGAGCGCGCTGACCTCGGCGATTCCGGCGAGCGCGCCGTCCCGCCATTGGCCGCGCTCGAAGCAGCGATCCATCGCATCGACGGCACGCCGCCATTCGTCGGCGGTCACGCGCCCGTCGAAGCCGTGGTCGGCGACGATCTCGACGGCCTTTTCCGCAATCAGCACGTAGATCAGAACGCCGTTGTTCTCGGCGGTATCCCAGATCTCGAGGTCGGCGAAGACCTCGTACGCCCGGCGCCGCGCGGACGGGCAGCGCCAGAGCGACTTCACGTCCAGCGCGGCCTCGACCGCGAAGCGGATCTCGGCGCGGTGCGTGCGCTCGGATTCCGCGATTGCCTGCTCGATCGCGTTCAGCGTCGCGGGATCGAAGCGCCGGGTCAGCGTCCAGCGCGTGGCCGCGGCATGCCGCCAGATACGCATCTCGCTACCAGCCTCCGGAGGCGCCGCCGCCGCCGAATCGGCCGCCGCCGCGGCGAAACCCGCCGCCGAATCCGCCGCCACCGAAACCGCCGCCGCCGCGCCCGAGGCCGCCGAGAAACACGTGCGCGCCGCGGCGTCCGCTCGACCAGCGTCCCGGGCCTCCGGTGCCGCCGGCGAGCGCGATGATGAACACGATCACGCCGGCGACGAACGACACGAGCAGCCCGCCCGCGACGAGCCACGCGACGAAGCCGGCGCCGGCACCGAGCACGGCGGGACCGAGCACCGATCCGAGCAGCCGCCGCACGATCGGCGCGAAGAGCACTGCCGCGACCACGAGCAGAGGCAGCACGCTGGAGACCGCGCCCGGCGCGTCGCGCCCACGAGCGTCGACCGGCGGGGGCAGCGACTCGCCTTCGATCAACGCCGCGACCGCGTCGAGCCCCGCGTCGATTCCCCCGGCATAGTCCCCGACGTAGAACCGAGGCACGATCCTTTCGTCGATGATGCGGTTCGCGATCGCGTCCGGAATGGCACCCTCGAGCCCGTAGCCGACCTCGAAGCGCAGCCGGCGATCGTCCTTCGCAATCAACAGCAGCAGGCCGTCGTCGACGCCGGCGCGGCCGAGCTGCCACGTCTCGACGACTCGAAGGGCGTACTGCTCGATGGCTTCCGGCACCGTCGTCGGCACGATCAGTACCGCGACTTGCGCGCCCGTTCGCTCCTCGAGCGCCGCGAGGCGCGTGTTCAACGCGTCGAGGGCTTCGGGCGCCAGTGTGTCCGTGAGGTCCATCGCGCGCGCCGTGAGCGGCGGCACCGGCTGCTGAGCGCGCGCGGTGGTTGCAAGGGCGAGCAGCGCAAGGACGATGACGAGAAACGTCGCGCTCCGCACCGCGCCCGCAGTGCCCGCGCGGATCACGGCAGCACGCGAGCCTTCATTCGTCGCGCTCGAAGTCCACCTGCGGCGGCCGCGAGATCGCCGCTTCGTCGTCGACCGTGAAGTTCGGCTTCACGTCGTAGCCGAAGAGCATCGCGGTCAGGTTCGTCGGGAAGCGGCGCACGACGAGGTTGTAGCGGCGGATCGCTTCGATGTAGCGGTTGCGGGCGACGGTGATGCGGTTCTCCGTGCCTTCGAGCTGAGCTTGCAGATCCCGGAAGTTCTGGTTGGACCGCAGCTCGGGGTAGCGCTCGACGACGACGAGCAGGCGCGACAACGCGTTCGACAGCTCGCCCTGAGCGGCCTGGAACTGCTGGAAGGCCTCGGGGTCGTCGAGCAGATCCGGTGTCGCCTGGATGGAGCCGACGCGCGCTCGGGCCTCGGTCACGCCGATCAGCACTTCCTGCTCCTGGGCGGCGAACGCCCTGACCGTCTCGACCAGATTGGGGATCAAATCCGCCCTGCGCTGATACTGGTTCAGCACCTCGGACCACGCCGCGTTCGCCTGCTCGTCGGCCTCCTGGAGCTGGTTGTAGCCGCAGCCAGACAGCGACAGCACGACGAGCCAGACCGCAAAGCTGCGCAACCACATCCTGCACCTCCGCATGCGCACGAGCGTCCCGTCAAGCATCATGTACAGGCACTTGCGGGACGCCACACTAGTGTATCTTGGGCGCCCCCGGCCGGCGCCCTTGATTACAATGCGGCTCCTACGCCCATCGGCTGGACGCCCGTTCGATCCTGATGGCTCTGGTCCGCTCCCTTCGTGCCCGCGTGCTCCTCTGGGTCAGCGTCGCGCTGACCGTGCTGTTCGCCGTGACGGTCGCAACGCTCGACGCGACGTTCCGCCGAAGCACGGAGACGGCGCGCCGCGAGGTGCTCGAGGCGCAGGTCCTCGGCCTGATCGGCCTTGCCGAGCCGACGTCCGACGGCGAGCTCACGCTGCCGCCGGCGCTGCTCGACCCCCAATTCCAGGTGCCCGACTCCGGGGTCTACGGCATCCTGTGGGATGCGGAAGGGCACACGCTCTGGCAGTCGGGCTCGCTGCTCGGCCGGGAGCTCTCGGTGAAGTCCCTGCCCGAGCCGGGCGTGCCGCGCTACGTCGCGTTGCGGCCGGACGGCTTCCCGCCGCTCGAAGCCCTGCTGCTGACCACGACGTGGCCGTTCGACGACGGGCACGTCGAGCCGTTCACGTTCGGCATCGCCGTGTCGCTCGATCCTTATCTCGAGCGCCAGAGCGCGTTCAGAAGCTACCTGATCGGCTGGTTCGCCGCGATCACCGGCGTGACGCTGCTCGTGCTCACTGGGCTCCTGCGGTTCGTGCTCCGGCCGCTGCGCACGCTCGAGCGCCAGGTCCGCGAGGTCGAGGCCGGCCGGCGGCTCGGTCTCACCGGCGATTTCCCTGCCGAGCTCACGCCGCTCGCGCACAACCTGAACGCGTTGATCGGCACGGAGCGCAAGCGCCTCGTGCGCTATCGAAACATGCTCGACGACCTCGCTCACAGCCTGAAGACGCCTCTCGCCGCGATGCGCAGCCTGCTGCCCGAGCTCGGCGACGCCGGCGAGGCGTCGGCGGCGCTCGCGCGCGAGCTCGAGCGGATGGATCAGCGCGTGTCGTATCAGCTGCGGCGGGCGCGCGCGAGCGGCGCGACGGGGCTCGGCGTCGAGCCGGTCGCCGTCGCGGAAGTGCTCGGCGACCTGAAGCGGACTCTCGACAAGGTGTACCGGGACAAGCGCGTCGAGTGCGTGCTGCGCGTGGCCGACGGCGCGGTCTTCCACGGCGACCGCGGGGACTTGACCGAGCTTCTCGGCAACCTGCTCGATAACGCATACAAGTACTGCGGCGGCCGGGTCGAAGCCGCCGCCGGCGTCCGCGACGGCCGCCTCGTCGTGACGATCGGCGACGACGGCGCGGGGATCGACGCGGGCGCGGCGCAGCTGCTCCTCGAGCGCGGAGCCCGCGCGGACGAGTCCGTGCCGGGACACGGCATCGGCCTCGCGGTCGTGCGCGAGACGGTCGAGCTCTACGACGGCACGCTCGCCGTCGCCAAGTCGCCGCTGGGCGGCGCGGAGCTGCGCGTGGAGCTCGGCCGCGCGGGAATCGAACGTGTCGGAGCTGCGGAGGCATGACGGGCTTGAGCGCCCGGCCGCTCCTTGCGGACCGGGCTGAGCTCGAGGCGCGGATCGGCCGGGTGGTCCGCAAGGATCGCCTCGACCTCGAGGCACTGCTGCGCGCGATCGACCGGCGCGCTCGCGCCGGGCGGCCCGTCACGGTGCTCGAGCGCAAGCTCGCGTCGCGGCTCGCCGACGCGGAGGCGCTCGTCGCGAAGCGACGTGCCGTGCGCTACACGCTCGACTATCCGGACACGCTTCCGATATCCGCCGCGCGGCGCGAGATCCTCGAGGCGCTTGCGTCGCATCGCGTGATCATCGTGTGCGGCGATACCGGAAGCGGTAAGACCACGCAGCTGCCGAAGCTGTGCCTCGAGGCCGGTCGAAGCATCACCGGCACGATCGGCCACACGCAGCCGCGTCGCATCGCGGCGCGTGCGGCGGCCGCGCGCCTCGCGGAGGAGCTCGGCGTCGAGCTCGGCGGACCGGTGGGCTACCAGGTCCGCTTCACCGACGAAACCGACCCCGCCTCGCTCGTCAAGGTCATGACCGACGGGATCCTGCTGACCGAGATCCGCCACGATCGCTGGCTCGACGCGTACGACACGATCATCATCGACGAGGCGCACGAGCGCAGTCTGAACGTCGACTTCTTGCTCGGCTTCCTGAAGCGGATCGAGCGACGCCGTCCCGATCTCAAGGTCGTCATCACATCCGCGACCATCGAGCCCGAGCGGTTCGCCGAGCACTTCGGCGGGGCGCCGATCGTGCGCGTCGAGGGCCGCACGTATCCGGTCGAGATTCGCTATCGCCCGCCCGAGCGTGACGCCGACGTGCCGCAAGCCGTGGCGGCGGCCGTCGCGGAGCTCGACAAGGTCGATCTTGCCGCTCTCGGCGGCGGCAGTGCGCGGGACATGCTCGTGTTGCTGCCGGGCGAGCGGTGGATTCGCGACGCGGAACGCGAGCTCAAGGCGTCGGGTTCGAAGGGCTGCGAGATCCTGCCGCTCTACGCGCGGCTCACGGCGGCGCGCCAGCAGCGGATCTTCGCGCCCGGGCCGGCGCCGCGCATCGTGCTCGCGACGAACGTCGCGGAGACGTCGCTCACGGTTCCGCGCATCCGGTTCGTCGTCGACGCCGGCCTCGCGCGGATCAGCCGATACTCGACGCGCCATCGGCTGCAAGCGCTCGGCGTGGAGCCGATCGCGAAGGCGAACGCGGTGCAGCGCGCGGGCCGCTGCGGCCGGCTCGCGCCGGGGATCTGCGTGCGACTCTATTCCGAGGAGGATTTCGAGAAGCGGCGCGACTTCATCGAGCCCGAGATCCTGCGAACGAATCTCGCGGGCGTGGTCCTGAAGCTCGAGTCGCTCGACCTCGGCGGCGTCGACGAGTTTCCCTTCATCGACCCGCCGCCGACCAAGGCGGTAAACGATGCGTACCGCCTGCTGCACTGGCTCGGCGCGCTCGACGCGGAGGGGCGGTTGACCCCCGACGGCGAGGTGATGGGGCGCCTGCCGCTCGATCCGCGCCTCGCGCGGCTGCTGCTCGCGGCGCATCGCCTCGGCGCGCTGCGCGAAGGCCTCGTGCTCGCCGCGGCGCTCGGCGTCGTCGATCCGCGCGAGCAGCCGGCCGACAACGTCGGCGCCGCCCGGCAACGGCACGCGGAGCTGAACGACGACCGCTCCGACTTCACGACGCTGCTGAATCTCTGGAAGACGTATCGGCGCGAGCGCCGGCGCGGCGAGAAGTCGCTGCGCAGGTGGTGCGAGAGCCGCTTCCTGTCGCTCGCGAGACTGCGGGAATGGGAGGACGTGCACCATCAGCTCAAGGAGCTCGTGCGGGGGCTCGGGTGGCGCGCCCATGCGCGCGACGCGAGCTACGAGGCCGTGCACCGCGCCGTGCTTGCTGCGTTCGTCGACTTCGTTGCGGAGAAGAGCGACGCCGGCGGCTACGAAGGCATGCATCACGCGCGCGCGACGATCTTCCCCGGCAGCGGCCTCGCGCAGCGCCGGCCGCGCTGGATCGTCACGGCCGAGCGGGTCGCCACCGAGCGCGTGTATCTGCGGATGGTCGCGCAGGTGAAGCCCGCCTGGGTGCTCGACGCCGCCTCGCACCTGGTCCGTCGCGATTACGAGGAGCCGCACTGGGACCGTCGTCGCGGGCGAGTGATCGCGCGCGAGGTCGTGACGCTCCACGGGCTGACATTGAGCCGCGACCGGCACGTCGATTTCGCGCGCGTCGACCGCGACGAGGCGCGGCGCATCTTCATCCGTTGCGCGCTCGCCGAGGACGATCTCGGTGCCCGAATTCCGTGCATCGAGCGGAATCGCGCGCTCCGCGACCGGGTGCTCTCATGGGAAGCGAAACGGCGCACACGGGACCTGTATGCGGGCGAGCGCGCGGTCGAGGCCTTCTATGCGGCGCGGCTGCCGCGGGACGTCTTCGATCGCGCATCGCTGCGGCGCTGGTGCCGGAGCGAAGCGAACGCGCGGCGCCTAGAGATGCAGGTTCTCGACATCGCGACGCGCGATCCTGCCGAGCTCGATGCCGCCGCCTACCCGGATACGCTCGACGTCGCGGGTCACGCCCTGCCGCTCGAGTACCGCTTCGAGCCCGCGTCGGAGCGCGACGGCATCACGCTCGCCGTCCCGCTTCCGCTCGTGCCGGCGTTGCGGCCGGAGGCGCTCGAGTGGCTCGTGCCGGGTTGGCTCGCGCCGAAGGTGCTCGCGATGCTCCGCGGCTTGCCGAAGGACTTGCGCCGCGCGCTCGTGCCGCTGCCCGATACCGTCGTCGAGATGCTGCCGGAGCTCGAGCGGCGCCGTGCCGCGCTGCCCCTGACGGCCGCGGTCCGCGACGCGCTCGCCGCGCGCGGCGTCGATGTCGGCGCCGCGCTCGACGCGGTACCGGTGCCTGGCGAGTACCTGATGCGCGTCGAGATCCTCGACGCGGACGGCGCGATCGTCGGCGCGGGCCGCGACATCGTCGCGCTCCAGCACCGTTTCGTCTCGGAACGGGGCGAGGCGCCTCCGCCGGAGCAGGGGGGTTGGTCGCGCCGCGGCATCGCGCGCTGGGACTTCGGCGATCTTCCCGACGCCGTGCCCGTCCGCCGCTACGGCACGGAGCTCATGCTGTATCCGGCGCTGCTCGACGTCGACGGCCGCGTCGATCTCGATCTGATCCCGCCCGGGCCGACGGCCTCGGCGCGCCATCGGCTCGGCGTGCGCCGTTTGATTGTGAAGCAGCTACCGCAGCAGGCCGATCTCGTTCGGCGGCGCGTCCTCGACGACCCGGAGCTGCTGCTTTCCTTTCATGGGATCGGAACGGGAGAGGAGCTCGTCGACGATCTTCTTCTCGCAGCCGTCGAGGAGGCGTTCGAGCTCGAGCCGGCGATTCGCGACGCCGCGACGTTCGACGCCCGCGTCCGGGACGGGCGAGGGGCGTTCGTGGGCGCGGCCGAGCGCCTCGCGGCGCTCGCCCGCGATGTGCTCGCAGAATATCGGCGGCTCGCACGCCGGCTCGAGCGGCCGAGCCCGGCCATGCCGGAGGGCGCGGTGGAGGATCTCGACGCGCAGCTCCGGGCCCTGGTCCACCCGGGCTTTCTCGCGGAAACGCCGCCGCGCTGGCGGCCGCATCTGCTCCGTTACCTCAAGGCGGCGGCGATGCGGGTCGAGAAGCTCGCGCAGCGTGCGCCGAAGGATGCCGAGCACCAGGCCGCGGTGCAGGAGGCGGCACGGCGGCTCGACGAATGGCGGCGGCGCCAGCCGCCCGGATGGCCGTGGCCGGACGCGATCGTCGACTACCGCTGGCTGCTCGAGGAGCTGCGAGTGTCGCTGTTCGCGCAGAGTCTCGGCACGTCCCGCCCGGTGTCGGGCAAGCGGCTCGAGGAGGCGTGGCGGCGCGCCGCGGCGTAGCGCGAAGAGCGTTCCCTGAGGTCCGTCGCGCGGCCGGGCTCGCACGAAGAGCGCTCGTTCAAGGCCGCCGCACGGCCGGGGCTTGCTCGAAGAGCGGTTGTTCGAGGCCGCCGCACGACCGGGTCTCGACGTGTGCCTTTGCGAGGCACGCCGGAAGTGCGTCCCTGCGGCTCGTCTGCGGCCATC